>JANQGN010000297.1 GCA_028277295.1 Rhodospira sp. | reverse complement strand
ATGGTCGAGGCCAACCAGGCCCTGCCGGAGAACACCAAGCTGCGCCCGCCGGTGCCCGAGAAGCCGCCGCGCTGGCTGAGCATCCTGGTCGGCTGGGCGTTGATCCCGTTGTCCGTCGTCTACATGGTCATTCTGTATCTGTACCTGGCGCGGCTGGTCATGATCGGCGAGATGCCCACGGGCATGATCGCGCCGAACAGCGCCGCCTACCTGGCCTTCGGCGCGGTCACTCACTTGGCCGCCCTGCCGCTGGCCTTCGCGGGCCGCCCGGTTTCCACGTGGTTCCGGCGCCTGTTCCCCTTCACCATGCTGCTGCCGATCGCGGCCCTGGCCTGGGCCCTGTCGGTGCGCATCGACGCCTATGGGGTCACCGAGTCGCGTTTCCTGCTGGGTGTCATCGCCGGGTGGCTGGGGCTGCTGGCCCTGCTCTGGATGCCCAACCAGCTTGTGGCGCCCGCCCGCCTGGCCGGCATCCTGGGCGCCCTGGTTCTGGTCGTCGGCGGCGGCCCCTGGGGCGCCTCGGCGGTATCGCTCAACAGCCAGCGGATCCAGCTGCTGGAGTTGCTGCGCGCCCATGACATGGTGGTCGAGGTGGAACTCTCCGAGGAGGAGATCACCGAGCCCGGCGTGACCATGCGCCGCACCGCCCAGCCGGCCCCGGAAGGCGCCGCACCCCCGGCGGACGTCCAGGCGCGCATGATCAGCATCCTCGATTTCTATGACTCGCGTGGTTACACCGACTACATTGGCGACCTGTTCCCCGACGAACCCGAGGGCGCCCTGGCCCACGATCGCATCGCCGCGCTGAAGCTGGATCTGTCCCTGGCCAGCACCGGCCAGCGCTCCTTGGACCTGATCGCCGATCCGCCGCGCTTTGGCGTGCCGGCTGGCGGCTATGACATCGTGCTGCCGATCAACCTCTGGCCGCCAGGCACCGACACGCTGGATCTGGGCGGCGGCCGGATGGTGCGCCTCACCGGACAGACGCTGGCGCTGGTCGAGAACACGGCGGAGGCCGGCGAAACGACGCTGATCGCGCTGGACCTGGCGCCGCTGGTGACCGCCATCCTGGAGTCCCAGGAAGACCCGTTTGTCCAGCAGACGCTGTCGATGGCCCCCGATCGCCTGGAGGTCGCCGCCGAGGCCGGCGCCTGGCGGGCGCGGCTGTTGGCCGATCGGTTGACCGTGGTCGAGACGGATGAGGCGCGCAGCCTCACATTGCTCGACGGCAACCTGCTGCTGGATATGCCGGAGTAAGCAGGGTGGATCCCCGGGCGCCCGCGACAAACGTGCGCCCGGCTCACCCCCCGGGGGTCGCGGGGTCTTCCAGGCCGGCGCGGATGTCGCGGGGTTTGGCCGGACGCCAGCCGCGCAGGAAGCTCCGCAACCGCTCGTCCTCGGGATCATCGATGACGATGCGCAGGCGGACGAGCTGATCGCCCCGCGCGCCCTCCGGACCGTCCTTCCTGGGCAGGCCCCTGCCCTTCAGCCGCAGGAGGGCGCCGGCGTTGGCACCCTCGGGTACGGTGACAGCGACCCGGCCGTCCACGGTGGGCACGGTGATCTTGGCGCCCAGCACCGCCTCGGACAGCGACACCGGCACCTCGGCGACGACGTCATCACCCTGACGGCGGAACACCGGGTGCTCGCGCACCAGGATCTCGACCAGCGCGTCCCCCGCCTCGCCACCGTGCCGGCCCGGCTTGCCCTGGCCGCGCAGACGGAGCGTTGTGCCGGTCTCGGTGCCCGGCGGGATCCGCACATTGACGGTTCGGCCGTTGGTCAGCGAGATGCGGCGGGTGGCGCCCCGGGCGGCGTCCTCGAAGGCGACGCGCAACCGGTACTGGGCATCGGCCCCGCGCGCGGGACGCGCCCGGCCGGCGCCTCCAGCGGCGCCCGCGGCGCGCTTGGCCGCCTGGGCGCGGGCGAAGATATCCTCAAAGGACTCGGCGCCCTTGAACAGGTCGTCAAAGCGGAAGTGGGCGCCGCCGTCGTTGGCGTCGCGCCCCGTCCCGGCGTCCGCGCCCGCGCCCGCGCCGCCCCAGCCGTCGGCGAACCCAAAGCCGAAGCCGCCGCCCCGGCGCCCCGCGCCGCCCCGCCCGAAGCCGAAACCGCGCTCCTGGCCGTTGGCGTCGATCTCGCCGCGATCGAAGCGGGCCCGTTTGTCGGAGTCGGACAGCAGGTCATACGCCGCGTTCACGTCCTTGAAGCGGTCCTCGGCCCGGGGGTCCTTGGTGTTCACGTCCGGGTGCAGGGTGCGCGCCAGCTTGCGATAGGCACGCTTGATGTCCTCGGCGGACGCCTCGCGGCCAACGCCGAGAAGGGCATAGGGATCCTTCATGGCCGTGAATCCCCTGTGAAAATGGGTCCTGGGGTCAATCCTTCGCGTCAATATAGGACAGTCCCGGACCGCCAGCCAGGGGGCGGCCAGATCGGCGCGGGGTGATTGCATATGGACCGAAAGGGTTTGGCCTGCCAGAGCAAACGACCATCGCACCAGACGTCATAGGCGGCATGATTGGCGACGATGCCCGTAAGACGTCATTGCGAGCCCGCGTCATAAGACGCGGGCGACGCAATCCAGGGGCGCAATCCAGGGGCGGAGGTCGTGCCGGGTGCCCTGGATTGCGTCGGAGCTCACGCTCCTCGCCATGACAGATCAAGCATCGCTGTTCAAATGCGATCACCTTGCAGATCGGCGACCGCCCATGGTCATGGCAACGACACGGCGGGGGCGCGCCCGGCCAGCAGATCCGCGATGATCTGCGCGGAGCCGCACGCCAGCGTCCAGCCCAAGGTGCCGTGACCGGTGTTCAGCAGAAGATTGTCGAACCCGGGCGCCCGCCCGAGAAGTGGCACGGCCCCCGGCGTGGCCGGACGCAGGCCGCACCACGGCCGGGGATCGTCATAGTCCCCCCCCCTGGGAAACACGGCCCGGGCATGGCGCAGGGTCAGGGCAACCCGTGCCGGACGCATGCTGGTGTCCCAGCCCTCCAGGGCGGCGGTGCCGGCACAGCGCAAGCGATCGCCCAGGCGCGAGAACACCATCTTGTGCTCGTCATCGATGATGCTGACCGAGGGCGCCCCGTCGTAGCCCCGGGTCTCCAGGGTGAGGGAATAGCCCTTGGCCGGGTAGACCGGCAGACGCAGCCCCAGGGGGCGCGCCAGCACCGGCGAGAGGCTGCCAAGCGCGAGGACCGTGGCGTCACCCTCCAGTCGGCCCTGGTCGGTGTGCACGGCCACGATGCGATCGCGGGCGCGTCCCTGGCCCCGCTCCAGGTGGGTGACCCTGGTGTCGCACAGCACCCGCGCCCCCAGGCGGCCCGCGTGCTCGGCCATCAGCCTGGTGAAGACATGGGCGTCGCCGCTTTCGTCACCCGGGCTGAAGAAGGCCCCCACCAGCGACGGCGCCACGGCGCGCAGCGCCGGTTCGCGGGCCACGGCCTCCTCGACCGAGACCGGATACCGGTCCAGGCCGGCGGCGGTCATCATCTCGCCCGCGCGGCGGGCCTGCTCCAGGCTGCGACGGTGGCGATAGATATGCAGAATGCCCGTCTGAAGGGCGTCATAGCGCAGGTCCACTGTCCGCCGAAGCGCCGCCAGCCGTGCCCGGCTGTGCAGGGCCAGCCGCACCAGGGTCCGCAGATTGCGCGCCTGTTGGGCGGGCGGACACTGGGTCAGGAAGCGCAGGCCCCAGGTCCAGAGGGCCGGGTCCCACCGCGCCCAACGGACCTGCAACGGCGCGTCGTCACGGCCCAGCCAGGCAAGCAACCGGGCCGGGGTCGAGGGTCCTGCCCAGGGTTCGGCATGGCTGGCCGAGATCTGGCCGCCGTTGGCGTAGCTGGCCTCCAGCCCGGGGCCGGGCTGGCGATCGACCAGGGTCACGGCGTGGCCCTCGCGGGCCAGGAAAAAGGCGGTCGTGGCACCGATCACGCCGGCACCGAGAACCAGGACCTTCACGGCTTACTCCCGTGCGGCGATGGACCCGCTGCCCGCCGCCGGCTCAAAACATCCGCCCGCCCAGGGGTACCTCTTGGTCGGGGCGCAGCAACACCACCTGGCCGTCGGCGTCGGGTGCGCCCAGCACCAGGCACTCGCTCATGTACTTTCCGATCTGCTTGGGCGGAAAGTTGACCACCGCCAGCACCTGACGGCCGACCAGCGCCTCGGGGGTGTAGTGCGTTGTCACCTGGGCCGAGGTCTTGCGCTCGCCGATGTCGGGGCCGAAGTCCACCCGCATCTTGATGGCCGGCGCGCGGGCCTCGGGGTAGGGCTCGGCGGCGATCACCCGGCCGACACGGATGTCCACCTTCAGGAAATCATCAAACGCGATGGTCTCTGTCATGCTGGCGCCCCGTCCGTGCCGTGCCCCGCCAAGCCCCGGGACAACTCAGGGGTCGCATCGAAGCAGGCCACCGTCCCATCGTCAAGATGGCGCCCCCAGGGCAACAGGGCTCCGCACTCGGATGACAGGTCAGTTAGGTTGCTCGTCTCCGTTGGAGATCCTTCGCACCCTTTGGGTGCTCAGGATGAAGTTTATACATTTTCCAGAGTCCCGCCGTCAGGCGTGAGGCACGGCGGCGCCCGGCACCGTGCCCCCGATCACTCCGGCGGTGCCGCGGCTGATAACGGCGCGGATGGCGCTGACACGATCGGCGCGACCGCGTTGAATGCTCAGATGGCAGCGCCGCGCATACTCCAGGAAGCCGCCACCGACCTTGGCGATGCGGGCCGTCACCATGGGGTGCTGCTCGCCGTCCCGCTCCACGCGATCGTTGAGGTTGAGGACGTCGAAGTAAAAAGAGTCCGCGGCCTCGAGGAGCGCATGTTCGTCATCGGCGTGAACCGGGGCCACCGGCCCAAGTTGATCCGCGTGCGCATGGATGAAGGCCCGATAGGCCTCCGCCTCCAGGGCCAGGAATCCCAACTCGTTGGCGATCACACCGGCCGCCGGGTCGCGGCGTATCTGTGTGTCCAAAATGTTACGCAGCCGTGCCACCATGCGACCATGGTGCAACTCCAGCATGGAGATGAGGTGGGCTGGCCTCGCTTCCATGGCCGCATCCCTCCTGGTTCTGTCGGGATTATTCCCGACATCAACCCGATCGTATGACCTTACCGCCAATCCGGACTTGGAGCCAGGGACACCGAGAAGAACCGCGCTACGCGCATGGCTGCAGTGTAAATCCTGCGCGAGTCTCGGCAAAGTGCGCCAAGTGTCGACCGATGGATATGCGAATCATCAAGAAAAGACCAGCTTTGAGCTGCGGCATTTTGGTTAACACCTAAAAGGTGTTTTTTTACCGGAGTCACTCACCTCCATAGAGGACGACTCGGCACGGTGTGCGAACGGCTCCAGTGCGGCGAGGCAGTTGATATCCACGCGTCATGCGGTCTCGCCCGCTCAGCCGTTGAGTGCGTTCCATCAATGCGTTTCGCGAACGGTCTGGTTAGATCGATATGTCGGGTGGATGACACTGAGCATCGACCTGAGGGGCTTTTCCGTTTGCGCCTGGCGATCCGATCCGCCCCCTCAGCGCCCCCAAGTGGTCCACACCCCCTGGACACGACGGTTGTCCGGGGGTGCTTTCCGCCATGGTGGATAACGCACCAGAACACGCCCCTGGACACGCCGCCAGTCCGGGCACGCGGACGCTTAACAACAAACAACGGGCGGCGAACAGGGAGAGAAAGCGTGATGACGGGAGGAGTCTATCGTTCACGGTTCAGGTCGGGCCCCCGGCGCGCCAGGCGCCGGATCGCCATGGCCGCCGGCCTGACCCTGGCCTGCGCCATCGGGCTGGTCACCCCAACCGCCACCCGGGCCGGCGTCGCGACCAACTCAACGGCCGACCATACCACCTTCGAGGAGTTGGAGGGGCCGTTCGCCGATGGCCCGTCGGTCACGGCGGCCTGCTTGCACTGCCACACCAACGCCGCCAAGCAGCTCCATCAGACCACCCATTGGACCTGGCGCTACGACAACGCGCGCACCGGTCAGACGGCCCTGGGCAAGCAAAACGTCGTCAACAACTTCTGCATCTCCGTCCAGAGCAACTGGCCGCGATGCACGAGTTGCCACATCGGCTACGGCTGGGAAGACGCCAGCTTCGATCATGCCTCGGAGACGGCCGTGGACTGCCTGGTGTGCCACGACACCACCGGCGCCTACACCAAACCGGCCACGACGGCGGGGCATCCGGACCCGTCGCTGGACCTGGCCGAGGTGGCCCGCAACGTCGGCCCCACGTCGCGCGCCAACTGCGGCGCCTGCCACTTCAACGGCGGTGGCGAGGACGGCGTCAAGCACGGCGACCTGGACACTTCGCTGATCGACCCCGACTTCGCCCTCGACGTGCACATGGACGCCGATGGGTTGAACTTCCAGTGCGCCACCTGCCACACCACCGGCGGCCACGAGGTCACCGGCAGCCGCTACGCCCCCACGGCCATCGACCGGCTGGGTATCGACGTGCCGGGGCACACCGACGATACCCGCGCCACGTGCGAGAGCTGCCACGGTCTGACGCCGCACGAGAGCAACTCAAAGCTCAACGATCACACCGACCGGGTGGCCTGCCAAACCTGCCATATCCCCGCCTTCGCCCGAGGGGAGCGCATGACCAAGGTTCGCTGGGACTGGTCCACGGCCGGCCGCATGAACAGCGACGGCAAGCCTTATCATGAGGAGGGATCGCACGGATACACCACCTATACCTCTAAAAAGGGAGACTTCGTCTGGGGCGCCGACGTCACGCCCACGTATCACTGGTTCAACGGCATCATTCGCTACACGAAACCGGGCGACACCATCGACCCCGCCGACGTGGTGGTCATCAACGCCGTCGAGGGCTCGGCCGACGACCCGGACTCGCGCATCTGGCCCTTCAAGGTGATGCACAGCCGGCAACCTTACGACGCCGGCCAGTCCGTGCTGGCCCTGCCGCACGTCTTCGGCCAGGACGACAGCGCGTTCTGGACCAACTTCGACTGGCCCAAGGCCCTCCAGGCCGGCATGGCGACCCAGGGCATCCCGTTCTCCGGCGCCTACGACTTCGTGGAGACCCAGACCTACTGGCCCCTCGCCCACATGGTGGCCCCCAAGGACGACGCGCTGAGTTGCAACGAATGCCACGCCAAGCGCGGCCGCCTGGCCGACCTGACCGGTTTCTACATGCCGGGCCGGGATACCTTCCCGTGGTTGACCATGGCCGGCTGGAGCCTGGCCGGGTTCACCCTGCTGGGGACCATCGTCCATGGCCTGGTCCGGATCGTCGCCACCGCCCGCGCACGGGTGCGCGGCGGCTGACACCCTCACGAAAGGATTGCACGATGCCTCATCGAGACAAGAAAGAGTGCGTGATGGTGTTCAGCCGCTTCGAGCGGTTCTGGCACTGGTCGCAGGCGGCGTTGATCATCACCATGATGATCACCGGCTTCGAGGTGAACGGCGCCTATGAATGGCTGGGCTACGAACAGGCGGCGCACGCGCACCGCTTCGCCGCCTGGTTCCTCATCGGCCTGTGGGTGTTTGTCATCTTCTGGCACGCCATCACCGGGGAGTGGAAACAGTATATCCCCACCCGCCGGGGCATCATGGCGGTGGTGCAGTATTACACCACCGGCATCCTCGATGCCTCGGTACCCCATCCCTATAAGAAAACCCGCATGGCCAAGCACAATCCGCTGCAGCGGCTCGCCTACCTGGCCTTCAACGTGCTGATCTCGCCGGTGATCTGGATTTCCGGCCTGCTCTACATGTTCTATAATGAATGGGTCCAGACGGGACTGGACGGACCGGTTACCCTGGGCGATGTGGCCCTCGTGCATACGGCGGCCGCCTTCGCCATGCTGATCTTCTTCGTCGGGCACGTGTATCTCGCGGCCTTCGCGGGCAAGCCATTCTATGCGTATCTGAAGGCCATGCTGACCGGCTATGACCTGCTGTACGTCGACCCGCGCGACCCCCCCGACCCGAACCGGCGCGCGCCCAATCGGTGCGGATAGCCGCCCGGCGAGGCGGTCACCCTTGGCATCACGCCGACGCGGGGCCGCGCGATCGCGCGGCCCCAACACGGTTTCGGAGCGGCCTTACTGGGCGCGCACGGCGTCCAGCGCTGACTGCAGGCGATCCACAAGGGCAGGGTCGGTGTCCTTGTCGCGGGCCAGCGACATGACCGTCTGCTTGATGATCACCACCGGCGCCAGGCCCTCGAGTCCCTGCCGATCAGCCAGGGCACACGTCGAAACCACCTCGGTTCCGTGACGGTCCAGCGACCATCCCGGATCCCCAGGGCAACGGGATCCTGCAGGGCTCTGAACTCGGATGACAGATCCGTTAGGGTGCTCGTTTCCGTTGGAGATCCTGCGCACCCTTTGGGTGCTCAGAATAAGGGTTGTCCATTTAAAACAACCTCATCCCGAGGAAGGGAAACGACCGAAGGATCTCCATCGCGTGCTCCGGTCCTCTCGGAAGGCGCTT
>JANQGN010000152.1 GCA_028277295.1 Rhodospira sp. | reverse complement strand
CGAACCCGTCCGCCAGGCACGCGGCGAGGCCCGCCGCCGGGCCATGCTGGAAGCGGCCATCCACGTATTCCTGGAACACGGCTACGCCGGAGCCTCGCTTGACCTGGTGATCGCGCGGTCGGGTGGGTCGCGCCGCACGCTATACGAGCACTTCGGAAACAAGGAAGGGCTCTTTCTCAGGGCCACCGAGGTCCTCTGCGAGCGCAACGTGGGGTACCTGTCGGCGCTCGACCCCGACGCGCCGGACCCGGAAGAGGCCCTGGTCGCCGCCGGCCGCGCCTTTCTGACGGCCTTGACCACGCCCGAGATGCTGGCCGGGTTCCGCACCATCATGGGCGAGTTGATGCGCTTCCCCACGCTCGCCAACACCTTTCTGCGTCAAGGCCCCGAGCGGGCCTACGCAGAAGTCGCGACATGGCTTCGGCACCAATCGGACGCCGGCGTGTGGGTCGTGCCGGACCCCGACACGACGGCACGGCAAATGGTGGAATTGATCAAAGGAGACCTCTACCTGAGGGCGGTGTTGCTGCCGGACACCCCGCCAACACCCGAGGAGATCGACCGACACGTACGCCAAGCCGTCCGCACGATCCTGAATGGGGTCACCCGTCCGGTGGACGAACGCCAAGACCACCCACAAGACAACGGCTGACACCGGTCGCCCGCGCCCCTGACTCGTCAGGGGCGAGGGCATCGCCACCCCCGACGCCCTTCGGGCGTCCAGCGTTGATGCCGGTGCCGCCCTGTATTGCGGTCGGACGGGTCCCGTGGGCCGATCACCGGCCGATCCGCGGCGCGTCGGCGACCTCGTCGGCCTCGCCGGTCTCACCATGGACTTCCTCGCGAATAAGCTGGTCCGTGATCTCGGCGAGATAGCTCGACAGGACCCCATTCAGTTCCTGGAACTCGGGCCACAGGACGCCGTCGATGAAGCTGGGCGGCCCCTTGACCAGCACCGTCTGGCGATGCATGCGGCGATACCGGAACGGCTTCAGGCCATAGCGCCGGCACAGCGCAACGAAAAGGTGCCGAGCCCACGGGTCTTGCAGGCTGAACTTGAACTCCTCGGGCCGCTCTGACTCGACGGCCTCCCGCAGACGGGCGCGCAGCCGATCCGCGGCCGCCCCGGCGGCGACCTTCTCACCGGGCGCGGCCGCGCCGGCAAACAAGGCCTCGATCTTGCGCAGCTTATCGCGCAGGTCCTGGTCTGTGGTCACAGCGCTCACTCCGGCCATCCGATGCAGGGGGATACCATGGTCGTCCCGCGCTGAAGGACTCGGGGAACGAGCGTCGCCCGTCACATCGCGGCAAGGAAAACAGGGCGGCGAGCACGGCCGCGGCGGGCGAACCGGTCCACCTTCATGTGAGGGATCGGCTTCGCCGCGCCCGCAGAACCGCCGACTGGTACCTAGAGCATGTTGCGCGTTTTCTGAATCGCCCAGCATGCTCTAGCATTTTGTTTTTCAAGCAAATCGTCCCCAAAAGATCTTCCAGGGCGATCTGTGCCAGATCGCTCGGGATTTGTTCTAGGGCGGCTCGCGCGTCAGGGACCAGGCGCCAGCCGGGCCAGACCCTGGCTGACCAGGGTAGCGACCTCGCTCGGACGGTGGGTGCGCGCCAGATGGGCCTGCGCCGCCGCGTCCAGACCGGTGTCGGCCGGGGGCGTCTTCGTTATCTGATCCCTGATCCGCGCGAGACCCTCGTCCAGCATCGCGTCCCGCCCAGCCTTCGGGGTGTGGGGTAGCCAGTCCATGGGGACCCCCATCACCCGCGCGATCTCCGCCGTCGCGCCACCGAAGCCCGCCGCCAGATACAGCGGCTGCCTGGCGTCCAGGGTCAGCAAAGCCTCTTCCACCAGGCCGGGCAGGCGACCCGAAAAGCCAGCGCACTTGCCGCCGATCATCAGCCGCCCGCTGGTCAGGGCCACCAGCCTGTGCCGCATGGCGGTCAGACCCTCGGCACTCTCCTGGGGATCGTTCACAGGCTCCGGGTCCTCGTCGCGCCCGGTCCAGTACGCGACCTCGTGACCCGCCCGATCCAGGCACAGCAGCCGCCCCAGTCCGCCCAACTGATCGTTTGTCTCGTCCAGGCGCGAGAGGGGGGTGTTACGATGCACCGGCCAGGCAAGCACCACAAGCAAGGGGACGGCCGTCAGCGTCGTGATATTCGCGTCAAGACTGTATCGGCGCACCTCCTCCACCAAAAGCGGGGTCAGGCCGTCGGGCTCCAGGTGTCCGCCCCAGGCCAGGGTGCCACCCCCCAGCAGCACCAGCCGGGCCATTTCGGCCAGGGCCAGGCGGATGTGGCGCCTGTCCAGCCCCAGGCGGGCCAGGTCCGGTACGCTGTCCGAGGCCGACAGGCCCAGACGCCGCCCGGTCAGAGCGTCGCGCGGCAGCAAGGGTGTGATCACGGCGTGCCTCCTCCACCACGGGCGGCCAGGATGCGCGGAGTCATCACCTCCAGGGTCAGCGGCGGCGTGGCAAGGGCCGCCACCGCGTTGAGGGAGGCGCGTTCGCTCTCGGTGATCGGCGGGTCCGGGTGGAGGATCCGCACGGGATGGTGTGGAGATGGGCCGACGGACGGTCGCGTGCTCAGCCATGTGGCCAGGGTGAGAGGCTCGGGCGGGTGAGGCGCCCACCAGTCCACGCCGTCTTGCGGGCTGGCCATGGTTTCCTGATGCCGCCAGAGGGCGCGCTTCAGGCATTCGTCGGCCAACCGGCCAAGGGCGCGGCGGATGGGCCCCTCGTCCCACCCCGTCTCATCGCGGTGGGCCCGCAGGCGCGGCATATGGTCAAGCAGGAAGGACCCCCGGCTTTCCTCATGCTCCAGGGCATCGAGGACCACCACCGGCATGCCATGGGTCTTGGCGGAGACAACCTCGCGCTGGCACCAGTCGCGGCCGGCGTAGCGGTCGGTGCGCAGGGCGAGCATGGCGCTGGTGGCGGCCTTGTCTTCCAGCTCCTGCGCCCAGTCATCCCCAGGCTGCAAGGTGTTGGAGTCAAAGAACAGGCCGAGGCGGGTGGTGCCAATGATCCGGCGGACGGTGGCGACGAAGGCCGCATGCGCCGCCCGTTCCTCCCGGTCAGCATGCTTGGTGTGGCTCAAGAACACCGTCAACGGATCGGGGCGCTGGTCCAGGGCCTGCACCAATGACTGGGACAGATCGCGGCACAGCACGTCCGGCAGTGGCTCGTCGGGGTTGAGCCCGTCGGCACTGGCCAGACACTGGGTGGGACCGAACCACGTTCGCAGGGGCTTCATGGTCAGCGGATCGCCCCCCAGAGAAACGCCGCGCAGGATGATTCGACCGGGATCGGCCTTGGCTCTGGCGACGATGGGTTCCAGGTAGTCGCGCCAGGGACTGGGGCCCGGGTGGTTGACGGCGCGTCCCCCGTCGGGGCCGAGCAGACAGAGCACCGCGACACGGGTCGCCGGAGCAGGCCGGCCGGTATCGCCGGGCAGGGGGATGGCGCGAGGTGCGTCGTCGTCGCCTGTCCAGCCGGCGCACCGGAAGCAGACCTCGACGGCGCCGCCAATCAGGCCGGAAAAGGTGTCGCCGTGATAGTGGTCCAGCAGAGACTCGGCCAGCGGGCGGGCCAGCCGGTCGTCGCGCGGGTGCCAAACGACATAGACTTCCAGGACAGGTGGCTGCATTGGCACCGTTCCTATCAAAGAGCCCATCCGGAAAGTTTCTGGAGCCTCAATATATTGTGCACTTGCACCCGAACGGCATACCGTATGTGGCGCTTTGAAAGGCTTTCCGGACAGACACAAAAAAAATGGTGTGGTGAGTGCAGCAGATTCGCGAAAGGCGAGCAATCCCCATGTTAAAGCATCTTGAGTGATTTTGGACTCACCCACCATGCCCCAACATTTTGATATTAACGCAAATCGTCCCCAAAAGGTCTTCCGGGGCGATCCGGTTCGGATCGCTCGGGACTTGCTCTATGCCGCGACGGCGATTTGTTTTACCATCAGTATACGAGATCGAGACACGGGGGCTTTTTTCGACGAGTCGGCCAACACCAAACACGCCCTGACGACCGTGGCCGTCACCACGCGACAGATGGGCGTGAGAATCTGGCGGCGCACCCAACCCCCGACAACGGAGTCCCTGTCCGAGCCGGTGCCGTCCGAGCCGCCGAAAATCCCAGCGACATCAACGACACGCCCCGACCGGCGTCCGGATTCTCCGAAGACACGCCGGCCGCCCCCCGCGTCCAATTTCGCGGGGTCCACGGGGCGGCCGGGGACAGGCTTATTTCGGCGCCATGATCATGATCATCTGGCGGCCTTCCATTTTTGGCAGTTGTTCCACCTTGGCCAGGTCCGCCATGTCGTCACGGATGCGATGCAGGACCTTCATGCCAAGATCCTGGTGCGCCATCTCGCGGCCACGGAAGCGCAGGGTCACCTTAACCTTGTCACCGTCCTGAAGGAAGCGGTGACAGTTTTTCATTTTGACCGCGTAGTCATGGTCATCAATGTTCGGACGAACCTTGATTTCCTTGACCTCGATAACCTTCTGACGCTTCTTGGCCTCGTTCTTCTTTTTCTGGTTTTCGTACTTGAACTTGCCGTAGTCGAGGATCTTGCACACCGGGGGATCCGCGTTCGGCGAGATCTCCACAAGGTCCAGGCCAGCGTCCACGGCCCGTGCCATGGCCTCGCGCGTGGGCACGACACCGACGTTTTCCCCGGTTTCGTCGATCAGCCGGACCTCGGGGATCCGGATGGCTTCATTGACGCGCGGCCCGTCGCGGGTC
>JANQGN010000139.1 GCA_028277295.1 Rhodospira sp. | reverse complement strand
CCTGCTGCGGCTGTCCTTGTTCCAGGTCTCGGTGGGCATGGCGATGGTGCTGCTGGTGGGGACCCTCAACCGGGTGATGATCGTCGAGATGGGGGTGCCAGCGTGGCTGGTGGCGGTGATGGTGTCGCTGCCGCTGGTGTTCGCGCCCGTCCGGGTGCTCATCGGGTTTCGCTCCGATACGCACAAGTCGGTGCTGGGCTGGCGGCGGGTCCCCTACATCTGGTTCGGGACCTTATTGCAGTTCGCCGGCTTGGCGGTCATGCCCTTCGCTTTGATCGTGCTGGCCAAGGACGCGGGCGAGGCGACCCAACTGGTGGGGCAGGCCGGTGCCGCGGTGGCCTTCCTGCTGGTGGGCGCGGGCCTGCACACCACCCAGACGGCCGGCCTGGCGCTGGCCAACGACCTGGCGCCGGAGGAGGCCCGGCCCCGGGTGGTGGCGCTGCTCTACGTCATGTTGCTGGTGGGCATGGCCGGGAGCGCGCTGGCCTTCGGCGCGCTGCTGGAGGACTTCGGCAACAAGCGCCTGATCCAGGTGATTCAGGGTGCCGCGGCCGTGACCATGATTTTGAACGTCGTCGCCCTGTGGAAACAGGAGCCGCGTAACAAGGCCCTGACCGATCCCGGCCGGGACCGGCCGCGCTTTCGGGACGCGTGGACCGCCTTCACCGAGGGCGGCCAGTATGGCCGGCTTCTGGTGGTGGTCGGCCTGGGAACGGCCGCCTTCACCATGCAGGACATCCTTCTGGAGCCCTATGGCGGCGAGGTTCTGGGGTTGTCGGTGGCCGAGACGACAAGGCTGACGACCCTGCTCGCGGGTGGTACCCTGGTGGGGTTCGCCCTGGCCGCGCGATGGCTGACGCGCGGCTATGATCCCTACAGGCTGGCGGCCGCCGGTGTGTTGGTCGGTCTGTTCGCCTTTTCGTGCGTTATCTTTGCCGCGCCGTTGATGTCACCCCTTCTGTTCCGTGTGGGGGCGGTCTTCATCGGCACGGGCGCGGGTCTGTTCGTCGTGGGTACCCTGACCGCCGCCATGGACATGGCTGACTCGGATCATGGCGGTCTGGCCTTGGGGGCCTGGGGCGGCGTGCAGGCCACGGCGACCGGGATCGCTGTCGCCCTGGGCGGCGCGATCCGGGATGGTGTCTCCGCGTTGGCCGAGCGAGGGGTGCTCGGCGAGGCCCTGCAAACGCAGGGTCCCAGCGTGGGATATGGCGTTGTGTACCACATCGAGGTCGGACTGCTGTTCATGACACTCATCGCAGTCGGTCCGCTCGTTCGCTCGACAAGGGACCGGCACACCCGGGCCAAAAAAAGATTCGGGATGGCTGAGTTCCCTGGGTAGGGCTTCTAGATCGTGGAGGATCCGCTATGCCTATTGGCGCGTTTACAACCTACATAGACTTTGCCCAGGTGACGCTGTACGTCTTCTGGTTCTTCTTCGCGGCCCTGATCCTGTATCTGCGTCGCGAGGACCGTCGTGAGGGCTACCCGCTCGAATACGACGTCACCGGCAAGATCGAGAAGACGGGCTGGTTCTGGATGCCGCCGGCCAAGACTTTCCACCTGTTCCACGGCGGCACGTCCGAGGCGCCCAACTACAGGCGCGACACCCGGCCGCTGAAGGCCAAGCGCGTCGCCCCCTGGCCCGGCTCGCCGTTCGAGCCCACCGGCACCAACCCGCTGGCCGACTGCATTGGCCCCTCGTCTTACGCCGAGCGTGAGGACAAGCCGGAACTGACCCTGGAGAATACGCCGAAGATCGTGCCCATGCGCACGACCAAGGACTACGGCATGGAGAGTTCGTCGCCGGATCCGCGTGGCATGGACGTGATCGGCAGCGACGGCGCGGTGGCCGGCAAGGTCACCGACCTGTGGGTGGACACCCCCGAGGCCATGGTTCGCTACTTCGAGGTGCAGGTGAATGGGACCGCCCCGGCGGCGGCCCCCGCGGCCAAGGGTGGCAAGGGCACCAAGGCGGCGGCGCAAACCCCCGCGGCCAAGGTTGTGCTGCTGCCGAACAACTTCGCGCACATCGACAAGGGTAAGCGGACCGTGACGGTGGCGGCCATCCCGGCCAAGCTGTTCGCGCAGGTGCCGACCACGGCGCGGCCCGACCAGGTCACCAAGCTCGAGGAAGACAAGATCAGCGCCTACTATGCGGGCGGGTATCTGTTCGCCCAGGCGTAAGCCACTGGTGGGAGAGGCGGCTCCGCATCCGGGGCCGCCTGTGTGAGGCGGGCGGCCGGTGGCCGCCCGCCACGCTCCCGATGAGTCCCCGGACACGGGTCGACGCCGGGGGCTCGGTCATCGGGAACCGGTGCGCGCGGCGCCCATCCCTCGATCCGGCATCTCAATCCGGCGTATCGCGCGTGTCGCGATCAGGCGACCCGGCGGAGCATCCGCGAGGGTCCGTCTCGACCGTCCCGTGGTCGACCGTTTTCGTTCGACCGTTTTTTGGTCGTTCATGTTCTGGGTCCCAGCACCGGAGGTCCTGACTGTGCAAGATGATTACGCCGTCGAGCCGATCCCGGGCCTGCCCGACGTGCCGCCGGACGGGGAACGGATCCTCTGGCAATGCACCCCGTCTTGGCGAGTCCTGGCGCGGCGACTGTTTCAGTTTCCGCTGATTGCCCTCTATTTCATGGCCTTGGCGGTCTGGAGCGGTGCCAGCGCCGCGCACGACGGCGCGCCGGTGACGGACGTGGTGGTCACCGTGGCCGGCACGTTGGCGGTGGGGGGCGCCCTGCTGGCCCTGCTGGCCCTCGTGGCTTGGTGGATCGAACGCTCCACCGTCTACACCATCACCAGCGAGCGCGTGGTCATCCGCTATGGGCTGGCCCTGCCGATGACCGTGAACTTCCCCTTCAAGGTGATTGGCGACGCCGACCTCAAGGTGTTTCACAACGGAACCGGCAATATCGCCCTGTCGCTGATGCGGGGCCATGGCGTGGCGTGGCTGCTGATGTGGCCGCATGTGCGGCCGTGGCGCTGGGCTCGTACCCAGCCCATGCTGCGGGGCCTGTATGATGCCCGTGCCACCGCCGAGGTGCTGGCCCGCGCCTTGGGCGCCCATGCCGCGCGTGCTCATGCCGCGTCCGGGGACGGGGACGCGGGCAGCCAGGTGCGGGGTTCGGCCGGCGGCGTGACGCCTGTGCCGGAGGGGTCTGCCAAGGATGATGAGGGCGCCGAGTCCGGGGCCGACTCTGGGGTTGACCGTGGGGCCGGCGGGGGCGCCGTCGCCCAAGCCGCCGGCTAGAGGGCGTCCCGAGCGATCCGGTCCGGGTCGCGCCGCCGACGTGTTTCAGGAACAGTCCATAAGGGCGTCTTCGGTGAGACTCGAGACTATGGTGAGACGACTGGGTCCGAAACCGCCTGAGGTGATCTCTGAGCCGTCGTGGGTGGCAATGTTGGCGTCACCTGATCTTCAAATCGCCATAGCATAGGGAGGCAGGCATGAGCGGTGCCGCCGATCGCGACAGCCCGTCACCGGAGTCACCACGCCCGGACCCTCGTCCCATGACAGAGGAGGAGATCCGGCAGGCGCGTCACAAGGCGATGTCCCCACCGGCGCCCTTCCTGTATGCCGCCTTCGCCATGGTGGCCTTGACCATCGTCCTGGCGGCGGCCTGGCGCTACTGGCTGGACCCAGGCGAGGGTAACACCGGCGTCACCGTCGTTCAGAGCCAGGCGTTTCGCTTCGTTCCGGTCGGTGGGGGGGGGCTCGACGTGCGGCTGATGCCCGACGACCGCTCTTTGACCATCGTCGACGGCAACCTGAGCAGTTTTCTGCAAGGCATGGTGCGCAGCCTGGGCCGGCAGCGTCAGGTGGATCAGGCGGACATGGAGGCGCCCTACCGCGTGACCTATTGGAGCGACGGTCGCCTGACCCTGGACGACCCGGCCACCAACACCAGCATTGCCTTGCAGGCCTATGGCCTGGATAACACGGCTCAGGTCTACGACTTGCTGACGATGGCCGGCGCGGCCGCGACGACAGATGCAGGCACAAGGGATGGGACAGAGACACGACGCGAGGCGGGCGCGGACGCAATGGACGCGGACATGCCTGGCGTGGTGAGCGATCCGTGAGCCGCGCCCGACCCCCATGGTTGGCGTGGGGGCCGGCCCGCGCCTGTGGCGCGTGATCGCCGAGGGACCGAACCGGCGGCCCGCTGACCCGGGGTTGCTTCTGTCTTTGGGTCGGCTGTGCCACAATAACGACCCATTGGGACGCCCCCTTGGGACCGCTTACCAAGGTCCGGCACGGTGCCGGGCGTGGATCGCCGAGGCGCCGCGCCCTCACGGGGCGGCCGCGGGGGCCCCGGCAAGAGGGGTCCCAGGGGTCCACGACCTGGGATGGCTGGCTGGGGACCATGGGCCAGCGCCGCACACGTCACGGTCCCGTCGCATGACCGTTGGACCACGCCAGTGACCCGGACGCGAGGCCCGGGCTGGAATGGAGGCAGGTTTGTTGGCGTCCTACATCGCGGCCATTCTTCACGCCGTGTTCGTCTGGTGGTTGGCCACCGGGGTGATTCTGTACCTCGACGGTCTGCCCACCCGCACGTTCAAGTGGAGCATGCTGGTGGCAACCGGCATTCTCGGGCTGTCCTTCTACGGCCTGTGGGCCAATGCCACCGACGACACCATCTCGGGTGCCTATGCGGCCTTCACGTATGGCCTGCTGGCCTGGGGCTGGCAGGAAATCAGCTTCTACATGGGCTATGTCACCGGGCCGCGCAAACGCCCCTGTCCGGAAGGGTGTCATGGCTGGAAGCACTTTCTGCATGCGCTCCAGGCGAATCTATACCATGAGCTGTCGATTGTCGCCACCTTGGGGGTCATCCTCGTGCTCACCTGGGGGCAACCCAACCAGGTGGGCCTGTGGACCTACGTGGTGTTGTGGTGGATGCACGAAAGCGCCCGCTTGAACGTGTTCCTGGGCGTGCGCAACCTCAACGAGGAATTCCTTCCCGACCACATGGCGTTCCTCAAGAGCTTCCTGAACAACACCCGGCCCATCAATCTGCTGTTCCCGGTGTCGGTGACCGTATCCACGGTGGCGGCGGTGCTGATCGCCCAGGCGGCGATGGCGCCGGGCGTGTCGGACTTCCATGCCATAGGCTACACCTTTGTCGGCACCATGATGGCCCTGGCCATCCTGGAGCACTGGTTCCTGGTGCTGCCGCTGCCGGCGGCGGCGCTGTGGAACTGGAGCCTG
>JANQGN010000716.1 GCA_028277295.1 Rhodospira sp. | reverse complement strand
TCACCACGCCGCCGCGCTGGGCCATGCCGGCCACCTCGGTCTTCTTGACGTCATGGCCCTCGGCCACGGCGCCACGGGCCAGCATCTCGGCGGCGGTCAAGACGCCCTGGCCGCCGATGCCACACAGCAGGATGTTGGTCACGGTCACGGGCTCAGACTCTCTGCAAGCGTGGATGGGCCTCGGGGGCCAGCGGAACGATGGCGTCGTGTGCGCAGGTCTCGACGCAGGCGTTGCACCCGGTGCAGAAGGCGCTATCGATTCGCACGAAGGACAGCAGCTTCTCGTGACCCGCCCGGGTGACGGTGGTTTCGCGCCGGGTCACCTCGATGGCTGGGCAGCCGGTGTTGATGCAGGTGCCGCAGCCGGTGCAGGCGTCCTCGTCCACCGTCAGCGCCGGATTGGGAACATGCCGGTCGGTCAGCACGCAGGGCTGGTTGGTGATGATCACCGAGACCTCGGGTTCGCGGGTCTCGGCGCGGATCAGGCTGAACAGGGTGGGCAACTCGTAAGGGTTGACCGAATGCACCCGCTCCGGCTTCACGCCCATGGCCTTGACCAGGGCGGCGAAGTCCACGCGGGGCGCTTCCTCGCCGTGGATGTCAAAGCCGGTGCCTGGATGCTCCTGGCCACCGGTCATGGCGACGGTGCGATTATCGAGCAGCATCACCGTCACGTTGGCGCGGTTGTAGACCAGATTCAGCAACCCCTGCATGCCCATGTGCAGGAAGGTGGAGTCGCCGATCACCGCGACCACGCCCTTGTGGGCGTCGGCCTCGCCCTTGGCGGCGGAAAGGCCATGCGCCAGGGTCAGCGAGGCGCCCATGCAGGTGCAGGTGTCCATGGCCTGCCAGGGGTGGCCGGCGCCCAGGGTGTAGCAGCCGATATCGCCGCTGATGAGCAGCGCCTTGCGCATCTTCGACAGGCAGTAGAAGGGGCTGAGGTGCGGGCAGCCCGCGCACATGGTGGGTGGACGCGGGAACACGGCCGGGTCCGGGCCGGCGGCGGCGGTCACCTGGGCGGCGGTCTCGGTCTCGCCCCGCAGCGCGGCCACGCCATGGCGCAGCACGGCCACCGACAGTTCGCCGTGATGCGGCAGAACCTCCTTGCCGATCACCGTGAGGCCGGCGGCGCGCAGCGCCTGTTCGATCAGCGGTTCGGTTTCCTCGACCACCAGCACCTGGTCCACGGTTCCGGCGAACGCGCGGATGCGGTCCAGGGGCAGCGGATGGGTGAGCCCCAGCTTGAGGATGGGCGCGTCCGGCAAGGCTTCGCGGACCGACAGGGCGGCCGGTCCGCTGGCGATCACACCCAGGCTGGTATCGCCGCCGGGCAGGGTCCAGGTGAGGTCCGTGCCTTCCGCGAAGGCGGTCAGGGCCACGTCCCGTTCCGACTGCTTGGGCAGCATCACCTTGGCGTTGCTGGGCAGCATCACCCAGCGGCGCGGGTCGCGGATGAAGCCCTTGTTGTCCACGGCCTGGCGCTCGCCCACCGTGACCACGGTCTTGACGTGGCACACCCGGGTGGTCAGGCGCAGGATGACCGGGCAGTTGAACTGTTCCGACATCTCATAGGCGGCCAGGGTGAAGGCGCGCGCCTCGTCGGCGTCGGCGGGCTCCAGGATCGGCAGGTGGGCGAATCGGCCCCAGTAGCGGCTGTCCTGCTCGTTCTGGCTGGACGACAGTCCGACGTCGTCGGCGATGGCGATGACCAGCCCGCCATTGACGCCGGCCAGGGTCTGGCTCATCAGGGCGTCGGCGGCCACGTTCATGCCCACGTGCTTCATGGCGCAGAAGGTGCGCGCGCCGGCCAGGGATCCGCCGATGGCCACCTCAAGCGACACTTTTTCGTTGACGGCCCACTGGGCGTTGATGTCAGGGTAGCGGGCGAGGACCTCCAGGATCTCCGTGGAGGGCGTGCCGGGATAGGCGCTGGCGAGGGTGGCGCCGGCCTCCCACACAGCGCGGGCGACGGCTTCATTGCCGGACAGCAACGCGCGGCTGCCGGTCTGAATGTCGGTCAGGGCGTTCATGCCTGGACGAGTCCCCCCTGTGAGTGGCTTGGGACGGTTCGCCGTTCGACTCGCGGCCCGTTCATGTCCCGGAAACAGTGGCGTTTACAGAACCTCTCGGGGAGCGTCAAGCGGCCCTGTCACCGGTCGGGCCGGCGGGGGTTGCCGAGGCCGTCTGGACGCCATGGCCGTGAGCGATTTCGAGGAGCAGGTCGACCACGATATCCGGTCGTTCCTCGTGCGCCAGATGCCCCAGGCCGGGCAGCATCCGCACCACTCCCTTGGGCGCGCGCGCCGCGATCGTTTCGGCCACGTGGGGCTCGACGGTGCGGTCCCGCTCGCCGGCCGCCAGGATCAGGGGCACGTCCAGGTGGGCCACCATGTCGCGCAGCGCCCGCAGGTCCCAGTTGGCCATCATGGCCAGCGCCCCGCCCACGTGGGCGGGCTCCCGGAACAGGCGGCGGTAGAACTCCAGGCCCTCGGGGCTAATGTCCGACCCGGTGCCCTGGATCAGCTTCTCGACGCGCGCGGTGTCGGCGGCTTGCCAGGCGAACAGGCGGGGCACCATGGGGTTCATCAGCAGCAGCTTGGCCAGACCCGACCACCAGTGACCCTCTGAGTTGCGGAAGGGCAGCAGCGCGCCGTTGAGGCTGAGGATCGCCTTAGGGTGGATGGTGTGGTCCAGGGCCATGCGGATGAGCACGGCGGCCCCGGCGGAGTGGCCGGTCACCAGGTCCGGCTTCACCCGAAGCTCCACCAGCAGGGCATGCACGGCCCGCGCCATGCCCGGCAGGGTGTAGGAGCTGGCCGGCGGATTGGCGGTGAAGCCATGACCGGGCAAATCGGGGATCACCACCGTGAAGTGCTGGGCCAGCGGCGTCAGCAGGTCGCGGAAGGAATGGGTGGAGGCACCCGTCCCATGCAGGAGCAGCAGAACGGGGCCTTGGCCGGCCACCTGGACATGCCAGCGGTAGCCATGGGCCAGCACGAAGCGGCTGTGCTGGCGGTTGGGCCAGTCGTGGCCCACCGTGTCCCAATTGGGTCGACCTGCCCGTAAAACCATGGGTGTGTCCGCTCCCCGAATGCACCGCAGGCCAGCATCTTGGCGTCGAGACGATGGCCCCCCTACTCCGTCCCGGCCTTCGCCGCGCCCTGGGCCACCGCCGACAGCGACCGGGCGTCTCCGCGCGGCAGCGGCAGATAGGTCGCGCCCATGGCCTTGGCCAGGGCCTCGGCCTTGGGATGGGGCCGCAAGGACACGTCCACCACCAGGGTCGAGACGCCGATGGTCCGCAACTGCCCGGCGGCGGCCTTGGCCTCCTCCTCCGCGCGGGCGCGCCCGCCCACGCCCTCCAGCGTCACGTTGGCGCGCCCGTCGGTCATGAACACCACCGAGGGCGTTTCGCCCCGCGTGCGTGCCACCTCGGCCATCAGATGGGCGGCCTCGATGCCGGCGGCAAGGGGCGTGCCGCCGCCGCCGGGGAAGCCGGCCAGCCGTTTCTTGGCCCGGGCCAGCGAGCGCGTCGGTGGCAGCAGGGTTTCCGCGCCCCGGCCCCGGAAGGCGATCAGGGCCACCTGGTCGCGCCGCGCGTAGCAGTCGGCCAGCAGCAGTTCGACCGCCCCCTTGGCCTCGCCCAAACGGGCCATGGCCGCCGAGCCCGAGGCGTCGACCACGAAGATGATGGTGGACTGGGCCCGGCGCTTGAACCGGGTGATGCGGAAGTCGTCGCGGCGCACCAGCACGCGCGGCAACGCGCGCTCGGTGCCGGCGGCGGCCATCAGGCGCGCGGCTTCCTGGCGGCGCAGCGGCTGCCAGGGGGCGGCGGAGCGCAGGGTGTCGATGAGCGCCAGGCGGGCGCCGGCGCGTGGATCGCCGGGGCGCGAGCCCACCGGGCGGCCCCGGGTGAGCGTCTTGCGCTGGGCGCCCGACCGGCCGAGCACGCCGGCGCGGCGCTTACGCTCGGCGGCCGCCGTCAGCCGCTCCAGCAGGTTGGGCGGGATGAACGCCTGGGCCGCCTCCAGGATCATGTCCTCCAGCGGCTTGTCCATCTGATTGTTCGGATCCTGCTCGTCGCGGTCCTGAGTGTCGGCTTGATCCTGGTCCGGCGGCGGTGGGGGCGGCTCGTCCTGGGGCTGCTCCTCGGGCGGCGGCTCCGGCGGCTGGGGGATCATGGTGGCGCGCGGCGCCAGCACAAGGCGCGCGGCGAGGCGGAGGTCCTCGTCCTCCAGGGAGTCCCGGCGGTCCAGGGCGGCGGCGGCCCGCGCCACCCGCAAGGCGAACAGGGGCGCCCGCATGGAGGGCACGCCCATGGCCAGGGCGGCGCCGCACAGCGCCTCGACGGCCTTGTCAGGGATGGCCACCGACGCCAGCCGGTCGCGCGCCGCCACGACCTGGTCGCGATCGAACAACGGATTGTCGCCGTCTCCCACCTCGGTGTACCGGAGACCCTCCAGTTGCATGTGGAAGGCCAGCCGGTCCATGAGGGCGTCGTGGGGGGCTTCCTCCGGCCCCATCGACTCGTCGAGCGCGATGACGCCAAACCGGGTCGGCGTGACGGCGGTGATGCCTTCGCGCTCCACGCGCACGGCGGTATGGTCGATGACCATGCCCACCTTGGCGGCCACCGCCGGGGTCACGCGCTCGGCCATGGCCAGGATGACAATGCCGCCGTCGGCCTCCACCAGGATGCCC
>JANQGN010000258.1 GCA_028277295.1 Rhodospira sp. | reverse complement strand
CGGCGCGGCGGATCGCGTCGTCGCCCACGTCCTTCAGGCGGAGTTGCAGGCAGGCCACGTCGCCGCCGTCCAGCGCCTCGGTCAGCGTCTGGGCGAAGGTGTCCAGGTCGTCCAGGCGCGGCGGGGTGATCAGGTACAGCCGGCAACGGTCCTGGGGATCACGGGCGTTGGTCATGGTGGGGCCTTGTCGTTCATGGTTCGGGGTGGCGAAGAGACCTACCGCCGCCGTGCGATCCGGTCCAGGGTCTCGCGATAGTGGGCCACCACGCGGGCGCGTGAGAACGCGGCGGCCACCCGTTCGGCGCCACGCCCCACCAACTGCGCGGCCAGGTCCGGACTGTCGAGAACGCGGCGGATGGCGGCGGCAAGCGCCGGAGCGTCGTCCCTGGGCACCAGCAGGGCATCGTCGCCGGCGCGCACGGTCTCGGCCGGGCCGTCGGCGTCGGCAACCACCAGCGGCTTATGGTGTGCCCAGGCTTCCACGGTCACCGTGCCGTTGGGCTCGTAGCGGGATGGGAACACCACCACGTCGGCGGCGCGCATGAGGGCGGTTCGGTCCGAGCGCCACCCCAGGAAGCGTGCCCGCTCGTTGACGCCAAGGTGGTTGGCGAGGGACTCCAGCGCCGCCCGCTCCGGCCCCTCGCCGGCGATCCAGAGATACACCCCCGGAAGATCCGCCAGGGCAGTCAGCAGCACATCCAGCCCCTTGACCCGATGCAGTCGCCCCAGGGCCAGCAGCAGCGGCGCGTCGTCCGGCGTGTCATGATCGGCGCGCGCCGCCGGCGCCGCCGCCTCATCCACGTCGCAGAAGTTGGGGATCAGGTGCACCCGCCGTTCCGGCCAGCCACCGTCGAGGATATGCCGGCGGATGCCGGGGATGATGGCAATCAGGTGGTCGAAGCCCCGGTAGTACTTGAGGTCGTAGTAGCCACCCAGACGCGCCGCCCTGGCCCAGGGACCCGACGGTAACTTGGCGGCGGCCCGGTTCATCCACGCCAGGACGACGGCCGCCTGATGGGCGCGCAGGTGCTGGCGCAGCAGGATCGGTGTCGCCCGGTCCAGCCAGCCCCCGAAGGGCATGGTGTCCACGCGGCAGCCGGCGGCGCGCAGGGCGGCCACGCGGTGGGGGTGATCGCGGATCACCATGGACTGGTTGAGGCCGTCCTGTTGCAATGCCGCCGTCAGGGTGGCGAAGAAGGTCTCGGCCCCGCCATGCGCGGCGCCGGCCATCACGTGGGTGACGTGCGGGGTCATGCCAGGCGGCTCAGGCGCACCAGCCGCTCCGCGGCCAGGATGTCGCGGCGAACGGCCTCGCGAGACGCGATCGCCTCGGCGTCCTCGCCCCACTGGGCCATCTGGACGGTTTCATCCAGGCGCGACAGGGCGAAGCACGCCGCGCCATCCACCCGGCCGTGCGCCAGCGCCAGGGCGAGCACCAGTGAGCCAGCGGCGGCCGCCGCCCCCTGGACGCCGGTGAGCGCCCAGTCGTCCAGGCCCTCCAGCGCCGCGCGCAAGGCCGTCACAGCGGCCGAGGGCTGACGGATGGGCATGATGCCGTGGGTCACGGCCAGGCGGGCCGACAGGGTTTGCGCGGCCCAGTCCAGCAGCGGTTGCCAGTCGGCCATCTGCCGGGCGGCGAGGTCTTCGGGGTGATCGGCGCGATAGCACAGGACATCGGTGTCCACGTGGTCCAGCAAGGCGGCGACGATGGTGGCGCGACTCGGGGCCACCCGCTCCAGCGCGGTGTTGGCGAGCCGGGTCAGGGGCATGGTCTCGGGCGCGATGTGCTTCCCTTGCGCGGCCCATTCGGTGGCCACCGCCTCGGCCAGCGCGGCGGTGGGCAGGCGCAAGGGCTGGCGTGATGGGGTGCGCATGGGACGCCCGTCCAGCAGCACGGCCCAGCCGTCATGGGCGCCGCTATCCGGCGGCGGCCCGGCCGTTGCCTGACGGTAGAACCGGCGCGGGCGCGTATCGGGCACCCAGGAGCCGGACGGCGCCTGACCGCCGGCCGCGTCCTGGGCGGTGGCGGTGGCGGTGGCGATGGCGGGGTCTGGTGGCGTCTGTTCGGAGGGGGACTCTGGCGCTGTCATGCTGTCCTGTGTGCGATTGTTCTGGGGCGTTTATCGGTTGAGCAGCCGGCGCAGGCCGCCGCCGATGGCCTCGCCGGCCGGGCCGGGCAACTGGTCCGTCAGGTCCTCGACGGCCTCTTCCGCCTGCTGTCGGACGGCGTCCAGCGCGTCGGCGGCTGGGTCGGCCGCCGCCGTGCCGCCGCTCCCCTGGCCCGGTTCCTTCTCGCCCAGGGCCACGAGGCAGGGCTCCATCTCGGCGCCACTGCCCCCCAGCAGGTTCGCGGCCAGGTCCTCGCCGACCAGGGAGAGCCCGCCGGTGGCCACCGCGCCAGCGGCTGAGGCGGCGGTGCGCAGGCCGGTGCGCACCGCCTCGCGGGCGTCCAGCACCAGGGCGGGCGTGGTGAACGGGCCGGTGACGGCGAACAACTCGACGATGCGGCCCAGGCCGCGCTCCAGGCCGATGCCCTCGCGGGCGGCCGGGGCGACCTTCACGCTCAGGCGTTCGGCCCCCAGGTCGAAGCCGCCGCCGCCGCCGACCACCATGCGGTCGGTTTCCAGCGCCAGGCCATGCTCGCCCGACAGCACCCCCTGGGTCGCCGTCATGTTGACCACCAGGCAACGGACCGGCGTTGTGTTTTCGGTCTTGCCGAAGGGGTTGATGGTGCTGATCAGCTGGGTTGGCACGTCGGCGCCCGCCCAGTCCAGCGCGGCATTGTTCAAGCGGGCGTCGACGCTGTGCACCAGCACGCGTCCGTCCAGGGTGCCGGCGATCTGATGCGGCGTCGCGCCTTGCCCGGTCAGG
Source organism: Rhodospira sp. (assembly GCA_028277295.1). Classification (GTDB taxonomy): domain Bacteria; phylum Pseudomonadota; class Alphaproteobacteria; order Rhodospirillales; family Rhodospirillaceae; genus Rhodospira. Next base: position 5,153 of record JANQGN010000258.1, on the reverse strand, counting down.
GCCAGCCGCAGCCGGGTCCGCCCGCCCTGGATCAGGTCGGTCTGGCCCACGTCCTTCGCCAGGGTGCCAAGGGTGACATTGTCGCCGCTGAGATTGACGCGCAGGGCCGCGGCGCCGCCGCCCACCGGCGCCATGGCGACGGTGCCCGAGACAGTACCACCGGCCACGCCGATCCGCAGGGGATCCAGGGTCAGGGCGCCATCGGCCAGGGTGACGCCCAGGTTAACCGTGTCCAGGGCCGTGCCATTGGGCAGCACCGCCTGGCCGACGGTGATCGAGATCGCGGCGTCGACGGCCGACAGCGCGCCCAGGGGCAGTGGTGTGTTCGGAATGAGGGTGGCGCCGCGGGGAGCGGCCGCGGGGGTGGCCGCGTCGATGGGGGTCATGGAGGGCGCCGGCACCGAGGGCGCGGGCAGGGCCCGCGTGTCCGGTGCGGGCGGAGACGCGCCGGTCATCTCGGCCAGATCCAGCAGCGGCGCCTGAAGGCTCCCGGATACGCGGGGGCGCGGGCCATCCAGTCGCGCGTCCAGGGCGCCGGCAAGGTGGCTGCGTCCCAGGCTGGCCTTGAGGTCGGCGATCCGATAGCCGCCGGCGATGTCGGACACCCGGGCCCTGGCCTGGACCGGCACCGCCACCGGTACGCCCAGGTCGTTCAGGCGCCCCGGATCGGGCGCGTTCAAGGCCACGTCCAGGCCGATGCCGGATGCCGCCAGGGCATCGGCGACGGCCCCGCTGGCGGTCAGGCGCAGGCCGCCGGGCGGACCCACACCCAGGTCGATCGCTCGCACCGACAGGCTGTCGGGGCCGCCGGTCACGGTGGCCGTGACGCGGAACGGGCCCAGCGTGGGCAGGTCGGTTCCCGGCTCCAGGACGGTGCTTGCCAGCGCCGGCAGGCGCAACAGATCGGCCACCTCGCCGCCCTCGGCGCTGATGTCCAGGGCGATGCCGTCGGCCGCCGTCAGGTCGTCGATGCGGCCACGGGCCGTGGCCTTGAGCAGCGGCAGGGTGCCCAGGGTGGCGTTCAGGTCGGGCGCGGTCAGTGTGGCCGCGTCGCCAGCAAGGCGCAGGGTCACGTCATAGGCGCCGACGGCCGGCAAACGCAGATCACGGTCGAGCACCGGGCCAAGGGCCGCCAGATCGCCGACTTGCGATCCCCGCGCCGAGATGGTGAGGTCCAGGCCACGGGCCTCGATGGGATCGGCGATGGTGCCGCTGACCGTGACCGTGGCGCCGGCGACCTGGGCGGTCAGGTCAAGGGGCCAGGGCGTGCTGGTTGGCGGTGTGTCGCCGCTGTCCTGATCCTGGCCGGCGGCGGGGGCCCCCAGCGCCGTAAGCGAGCCCAGCGTGCCCTCGGCGGCGAAAGCGAGGCCATTGTAGCGGCCCGCCAGGTCCACCTGCAGCGGGGAGTCGACGCCCGCGCCCATCAAGACCGCGCGATCCAGTTCCAGCGTGAGGGTCTGGTCGCGAACACCGTCGCGCAGGATCAGGGTGGCATTTTCCAGGCGCACGTCCTGGATATCCAGCCCCGTTGGGCTGTCCGCGGAGTCACGTGGGGGATCGGTGGCGGCAGGGGTATTTGCTGGCGGCGTGGGGGGAGTGCCGGTCGCGGGCGCCGGCGCCGGGTCAGGGCCGAGCGCGCCAAGCGCCCAGTTGCCCTGGCCCTGGTCATCCGTCTCCAGCCACACGGAGGTGTCCGCCAGCACCAGCCGGATCACCCTCAGATCGCCTGTCAGCAGCGGCAGCAAGGCCACCTGGGCCTCAAGGCGGCCCACCGAGACCATGTCGGGGTCCCGGGCCCAGGAGGCGTTGCCCAGGTGCACGTTCTCCACCACCAGCGCCGGGGCCAGGCCCAGGGACAAGTCCAGATCGCCGTCGATGGCGACCTCGCGGCCGGTCTTGCCTTCGATCAAGGCGACGATCTCGGCCTTATAGCGCCCCACGTCGAGTGTCGCGAGGAAGACCGTCACGCCTCCCACCAGAAGCGCGATCAGGCCCAGGACCAGGGCGAGCAGGGTGGACAAGCGCATCGGTGGTGTCTCCCGAGCGAATGGAAAAGGAGAGCGCCGAGGATGGAGTCGGCCGTTCAACAACAAGACGGAATTATGGCGCTCCTTAGGCGTTATGTCGGTCCTCAGGCGGCCCCCGCCGTGGCCGGATCCGGGTAGGATGACCAAGGCAAGTGAGCGGGCAGTGTCTCCATGGACTCCAGCACCAGGCGGGCGCCGGCCTCGCGGAGCGCCGCCACCGGATGATACCCCCAGGCGACGCCAACCGCGTCGGTGCCGGCGGCCCGCGCCATCGTCATGTCGAAGGTGGTGTCGCCGACCATCACCGTCTGGTCGGGATCGGCGCCCACGTCAGCCATGGCCCGTTGCAGCATGGCGGGATGCGGTTTGCCCGGGCCGACGTCGGCGGTTTGAATGGTCAGGAAACGGGATGTGAGGCCGTGCCGCTCCAGCACGGCGCTGACCCCGCGCCGCGACTTGCCGGTGGCGAGGCCGAGCAGGCATCCGGCGGCGTCCAGGGCGTCGAGTACGGCGCGCGCCCCAGGGAACAGGGGCTCGTGGTGGTCCGGTCGGGTGCGCAGGGCGAAAAAGGCGTCACGGTAGAGGTCCACGACGCGGGTCCGGGTGGAGTCGGGGACGCCCGGGGTGACCTGGGCGATGGCGTCGTCCAGCGACAGGCCGATGACGCCGCGCGTGGCCGAGTCCGAAGGCACCGGCACGCCGGCGCCCCGGCAGGCCACGGCCATCGCGGTGATGATGTTGTGCTGACTGTCCAGCAGCGTGCCGTCGACGTCGAACACCACCAGGCGGGGTCCGCTGTTGGTCCGTGAGTCCGGGGCATGGGCGGCGGACCGAATGTCGGCCGGGCCGGGCGTGGGGCGATGGGTGGTGTCGGTCATGGGGTGGGGGCGTGCTCCTGGGCATATCGGGTGGCGGCGGCCTGGACCTCGCCCACCACCACGGGCATCACCTTGCGCATGTAGTGGGTCATCTTGGCGGACACCGATCGGCCCACGTCGGAGCCGAAAAAGGCTGTCATGGCCGCCAGTTCGTCGGCGGTGAAGGTGTCGGCGAGGGCGGCCAGGATGGCGGCGCGGAGGGCGTCGCGATCGATCTCGCCCCTGGCCTGGGCGGCGAACGGCGCCCGGTGCTCGGCGGGCAGCAGCGCGGCCACCTGGGCGATGCTGGCCTCCAGCACGCGGTCCACGGGCACGGCCCGCTCGTATCGTTCGGCCTCGACGCGGCGGTTGGCGGGCGTATCGGGCATGGCCTGGGCCGCCGGAAGCGCCACCACGGCGCCAAGCAACCCGATTGCCAGCGCCAGGACGGCGGATCGCGGGACGGATGGGGGGGTCATGACCCGGTGTCCTCCAGGAGCGGGGCGTCGGCCTCGGCGAAGCCGAAGTAGGCGAAGGCGTCGGCCATGTGCGGTGGCAGCGGGGCCTGCACGGTCAGCGCGCCGCCGCCGGGGTGGGGCAACACCAGCAGGCGGGCATGCAGGTGCATGCGCCGCTCCACCTCGGCGCCGCCCAGAAAGGCGGCCTGGCCGCCATACTTGCCGTCGCCCAGAATGGGCGTGCCCAAGGCCAGGGCATGGGCGCGAAGCTGATGGGTGCGGCCGGTGCGTGGTTCCATCCACAGCCAGCTCACCGCTCCGGCGGCATCGTCGACAATCTGGTAGTCGGTGACGGCCGTCTGACCGCCGGTCTCGTCGGGCACCATGCGCTCGCCGCGCGCGCCCGGTTCCTTGGACAGCGCCAGGCGCAACGTACCAGCCCGCGGCTTGGGCGCGCCGACCACCAGGGCCCAATACACCTTCCGCGTCTCGCGGCGGCGGAAGGCCGCCGTCAGGGCCCGCGCGGCGGCGGCCGAGCGGGCCAACACCAGCACGCCGGAGGTGTCCTTGTCGAGACGGTGCACCAGGCGGGGACGGTCGTCGTCGGGGTGCCGCCGCAAGGCGTCCAGCATCGCGTCCAGGTGCCGGGTCTGGCCACTGCCGCCTTGAGTGGCCAGGCCCGCGGGCTTGTTGAGGACGATCAACCACGCGTCCTCATGCAACACGGCGGCGCGTAGCGCGGCCCGATCGGCGTCGGAGACCTGTGGCTCGGCGCCGGGGCGACGGGGGGACGGCGCCGACGCCTCGCCCGGTGCCGGCAAGGGCGGAACGCGGACGTTCTGACCGGCGGCGAGCCGCGTGTTGGCCTTGGCGCGACCGCCATCGACCCGCACCTGACCCGTGCGCAGCAGCTTTTCCAGCCGGCCATGCGACACCGTGGGAAAACGCCGCCGAAACCAGCGGTCCAGGCGCTGGTCGGCTTCCTCGGGGGCGACCTGAAGGGTCTGAACGCCGCTCACGATGGCTCGCCTTTCACGTCATGGGGCTGTTGGATTGGGACGGCCGGTCCGGGCGGTCAGAAAAGGGCGCGTCCCAGCCACAGTCCGCCAAACAGGGCCAGGACACTCAGGCACACCGACCCGAGCACATAGGTCAGGGCCGCCATGCCTTGGCCACGCTCCCAAAGGGTGACCACGTCCAGGGAGAACGTGGAGAAGGTGGTGAACGCCCCCAGAGCTCCGGTCACCAGGAACAGACGCGCCTCGACCGGCGCGGACCAGCGCCGGGCCATGACCTCGACCAGCAGCCCCATGAGCAGCGATCCGAGCACGTTGACCACCAGCGTTCCCCAGGGAAAGCCGTGGCCAAGATATCGCGGAACCGACGCGGTGACCAGATACCGCCCCAGCGCGCCAACGGCGCCGCCCATGGCCACGACGAACAGGAAGGCGGGTTTCACGAGCGGGGGGTATCCTCAGGCGACGGCCAACGAACAAGACGGTTGCCCGTGGTGGGTCGATGCTGGCCGGCGCCGCGTCGCGGTCCCAGGACCGGCGATGCGGGCGCCAAAGACACACGCGTGTGCACAACACACCCCTGAGCGGAAAACTCACGGACACGCGTCGCCGTTTCAGGGCGCCATCCGAGTCCGCTGGCGACGCGGAAGCCGCCCTTTTTTGCGCTGACCAAGCGATCGGCGCAAGGGGTGATCGGGATGAGGTTTATACATTTAAAATAACCTCATCCTGAGGGAGTGAAACGACCGAAGGATCTCCATCGCGTGCTCCGGTCCTCTCGGACGGCGCTTTGTG
>JANQGN010000670.1 GCA_028277295.1 Rhodospira sp. | reverse complement strand
CCGCGTGGCCGCCCAGCACAGCCAGTGCTACGCCTCGTGGTACGCCCATGTGCCCGGCCTCAAGGTGCTGTCGCCCTGGTCGGCGGCCGACGCCAAGGGGCTGCTGAAGGCCGCCATCCGCGACCCCAACCCGGTCGTCTTCCTGGAAAACGAAATCCTCTACGGCCAGACCTTCGACGTGCCGGACGTGGAGGACTTCGTGCTGCCCATCGGCAAGGCCAGGGTCGAGCGCAAGGGTGACGGGGTGACGATCGTCGCCTTCTCGCGCATGGTCAGTGTCGCCCTGGAGGCCGCCAAGACCTTGAGCGCCGAGGGTATCGAGGCCGAGGTCATCAACCTGCGCAGCCTGCGGCCCCTGGACACGGCGACCATCCTGCGCTCGGTGCGCAAGACCAACCGCGTCGTCACCGTCGAGGAAGGCTGGCCCGTCGCCGGCATCGGCGCCGAGATCGGCCAGGTGGTCATGGAACAGGCGTTCGACTGGCTGGACGCGCCGGCGGCCCGTGTGTGCGGCGCGGACGTGCCCATGCCCTATGCCGCCAACCTGGAGGTCCTGGCCCTGCCCCGCGCGGACCAGGTGGCCGAGGCGGCGCGCGCGGTCTGCTACCGCTCGCAGGCGTAACGGGAGACCATGACCATGGATACCGCATCCACCGCCGCCGGCCGGGTCTTCGCGAGCCCCCTGGCCCGCCGGCTGGCCCGGGACGCCGGAATCGCGCTGTCGGCCCTCACCGGCTCCGGGCCACGCGGGCGCATCGTCAAGGCCGACGTGGAGCGGGCCAAGGCCGAGGGCCTGCCAACGCCCGCGCCCGCCGCCGCCGCTCCGGCTCCGGCGCCCGACGCCGCCGGCAAGACCGGCCTGCAACCCTGGCAAGCCTACACCGAGCAGCCGAATTCGCAGATGCGCAAGATCATCGGCCGGCGGCTGACCGAGGCCAAGCAGACCGTGCCGCACTTCTACCTGACCATCGACTGCGGCCTGGATGCCCTGCTGGACCTGCGCAAGCAGCTGAACGAGAAGGCAAAAGACGGCGCCTTCAAACTGTCGGTCAACGACATGATCATCAAGGCCGCCGCCGCCGCCCTCCGCAAGGTGCCGGCCGCCAACGCCGTCTGGACCGACGAGGCCATCCTGCTTCTGGACACGGTGGACATCTCCGTCGCCGTGGCCACCGACCGGGGCCTGATCACCCCCATTATCCGCGACGCGGACCAGAAGGGCCTGGCCACCATCGCCACCGAGATGAAGGACCTGGCCACCCGCGCCCGCGATGGCAAGCTGATGCCCGAGGCGTTCCAGGGCGGCGGCTTCTCCATCTCCAACCTGGGCATGTTTGGCATCCGTGAGTTCGCGGCCATCATCAACCCGCCGCAGAGCTGCATCCTGGCCATCGGCAAGGGCGAACAGCGCCCGGTGGTCAAGGACGGGACCCTGACCGTGGCCACCATGATGACCTGCACCCTGTCGGTGGATCACCGCTCGGTGGACGGCGCCGTTGGGGCCGAGTTCCTGGCCGCCTTCCAGGCCATCGTCGAGGATCCGCTAACGTTGTTGTTGTGACCTTTGTCGCCCCGGGCCCCTTCGGGGCCGGGGCTCCGGCGCTGCGCGCCGCCGACGCGGTCGCGTCGGCCGGCCGTCGTCCGCCCTCGGCGTCCGGAATCCCCCTCTACCAAGGAGCCGCGGAGACTGGCGCTGCGGAGACTGGCGCCGCATGCTCCGGTCGGCTCGCACGCCCCCCAAACGGGAGACCTGCCGTGAGCGAGACCTCCTTTGACCTGATCGTCGTGGGCGGCGGCCCTGGCGGCTATGTGGCGGCCATCCGCGCCGCGCAACTGGGCCTGCGCGCCGCCGTGGTGGAACGCGAGCACCTGGGCGGCATCTGCCTGAACTGGGGCTGTATCCCCACCAAGGCGCTGCTGCGCTCGGCCGAGGTCTACCGGCAGATGACCCACGCGGACGCCTACGGCCTGACAGCCTCGGGCGTCGGCTTCGACATGCCCAAGGTGGTGGCCCGCTCACGCGCGGTGGCCAGGCGGCTGTCGGGCGGGGTGGCCCACCTGCTCAAGAAGAACAAGGTCACGGTGATCGACGGTCACGGCCGCCTTGACGGCCCCGGCCGCCTGATTGTCGAAAAAAGCGGCGCCCATGGGGTCCTGCTGACGGCGCCCCACATCATCCTGGCCACCGGCGCCCGCGCCCGGGTGCTGCCGGGCCTGGAGCCCGACGGCCGCCGCATCTGGACCTATAAGGAGGCCATGGTGCCCGAGACCCTGCCCCCGTCCCTCCTGGTGGTGGGCTCCGGGGCCATCGGCATCGAGTTCGCCAGCTTCTTCAACACCCTGGGCACCGAGACAACAGTGGTCGAGGTGCAGGATCGCATCCTGCCCGTGGAGGACCCGGAGATCTCCGCCCTGGCCCTCAAGCAGTTCAAGGCCCAGGGCATGACCCTGCACACCGGCACCACGGTGACCGCCATGGACAGCC
>JANQGN010000649.1 GCA_028277295.1 Rhodospira sp. | reverse complement strand
GCGTCTGTCTTCGGTCATGACTGATGGTCCGTTGACCCGTTGAGGGCGATGCGCCGCGCGATGCGCGGCCGCGCCATTGCCGTTTCGTTCAGGAGATTGGTACTGAACAGGAAGTCGATGGAGCTGTCATAATCAAACTGCAGGATCACGACGATCACGCTTTCGTGGGCGTCGCTCAGCCCCTCGGCAATGCTGGGATCGATCGTTGGCGCCGTGCCGCCGGTGTTGTGCTGCCACAGGACGCGCAAGTTTTCACCGGGGTCGAAACCGACGCTGGCGATCGCCAGGGTCATGCTGTTGTTGCCGGCGGTCATGGGCTGCATGATCAGCGTCGCGGCGGCGCGGATGTCGAGGATGGACTCGTCATCATGCGTGGCTTCCTGCGCCACCAGGTCGGCGACGGTCTGCGCCGCGCTCGTTGCCTTGCGGGTCGCCTCGAGGTAGTTCGTGATTTCCACCATGCCCAGCAACAACGCCACCAGGGCCGGTATGATCAGGGCGGCTTCGACCGTCGACGCGCCGCGGCGACAGCGAAGAATGCAGCGAATCAGTCCCATGGCTCACCTTTCACCACGGCTGTGTACATCAACAGTCGGCCATTTGTGCCGTCGTCAAACAGCGTTTCGAGAAACGGCGTGACGAAGTTGTACAGGGAATAAATGCGTATGCTGGTGATCTCGCGGGCGCCGCCCGGGTCAAAAATGACATTCGAGGGCAGGCCGTCAGACCCCGTTTGCAGGTCATCGAGATTGACGTCGGCGTATTTGGTGAACTTGCGAACGTCCCAGACCACGTCGCCGCAGTCCATCAAGGAATGGAGGTTGGCACAGATTGTTTCCCGGAACTTGGTCTCGGGATCGTTGGCTTTCTGCACCACGCCCGTTCGGAGTTCGCGCGCCCCTTCCTCCAGGGCGCCATACATCACCGATTCCTGAAGGATCATAATGCCCAGTTCCAGGATGGCTATGACCAGCATCAGGAATGGCATGGCCACCAAGGCGAACTCCACGGAGACAACGCCTTGACGATCCCTGACCAGGCGACGGACCCGGTTTTGTCCGCGTCGCACCATCATCGTCTGCCCCTTCGTCTTTGAGGCGCCCGAGGTCGATCGCGGGCGGCCATAAATCCCTCACAAGGATATCCTAGACCCGAGTCGTCGCCCATGCCTGTGACATTCATCACACACCTGTCTCTTTAAGCGAACCGTCTTGATCGGACGCTGTCACTCGACTCCTGGACATTGGCGTGATCTGGGCTCGAAGACATGAACACCGCCGGCTGGCCTTGTAGCCGACCGAGGATTCACCGATCCTCGCCTGAGACACCCTGCATCCAACAAGAGTCCCTCGACGTTGATCTTGCGTCAACCTAGCCTTAAGCTCTAAAGCATCTCAAATAGTATCTTAATTGTACCGAACTTCACCGTGCAAGGGAAGAGGGGGCGTGCACGCGAATGGTGCATCATGCGGCGTGACGCGTGGCCCCTCCCGACGCGAGATCCGGGCGCCCCGAATGTCAACAGGCCCTAGCAGTCTGTCGGATTTAGAGGCTAACCTATTGATATTATTCAGAATTTGATTTCCAGGCGGAAAAATAATCATGAACAATATCAAGCAGTTAGGCGATTTGGGTCGTTCAAATCCGACAGACGGCTAAAGGTACCAGTCGTATTCGTGTGGGGCGATCACCGACTGAAACTTCTCCATTTCCTTCCACTTGGTGGCCTTATAAAGATCCACGTAGCCATCGGTCAGGTAAGGGCGCAAGCGTTGGCCGTTGCCCAGTGCCTCGAGCGCCCGGCGCCATGTCCAGGGGATGCCGTGGTCGACCTGTTCGCAGGCATTGCCGACGAACGGCGGCCCCGGGTCCAGCCGCTGGGTGATGCCGTGATGCGCCGCCGCCAGGATGGCCGCCAGCACGAGGTAGGGATTGGCGTCGGCGCCCGGTACCCGATGTTCGATGCGCCGGCTCTCGCCGTCGCCAGCGGGCACCCGGAAGGCGACCGAACGGTTGTTGACGCCCCACGTCGCGTTCACCGGAACGTACAGATTGGGACCGAACCGCCGGTAGCTGTTGGCGCTGGGCGCGAACAGGGCCATGCTCTCGGGCATGGCCAAGGTCATGCCGGCGACCGCCTGACGGAGCACCCGTGACCCGGCTTCCGTTCCGTCATTGAACAGGTTCGTTCCTGTTTCGTTGGCGAGGCTCAGGTGGACGTGCATGCCGTTGCCAGCCTGGCCCGGATACGGCTTGGCCATGAAGGTGGCCTCGAAGCCGTGCCGCTCCGCGACCCACTCCACCACCCGGCGCAACAGCATGGCGTGATCAGCGGCCGTCAAGGCGCTGTTGACATGCTTGAGGTTGATTTCGAACTGGCCAGGCGCGAACTCCGAACTGGCGGTGAATGCCGGCACTCCCTGAAGCTGGCAAGCGTGCTCCACCGCCCTCAAGAAGGCCTGGAAGTCGTCCAGGTCGGCCATGCCATAGACCTGCGTGCGCAGATCCCGGCGCCGGGTAACGGGTGAGACCGGGGGGCGCGGCGCGCCCCCAGGGCCACGCTCCGGGTCGATCAGATAGAACTCCAGCTCTACCGCGACCATGGGGAACAAGCCGTCGGCGCACAACCGCGTCTCGACTCTGTCGAGCACGGTGCGCGGATCCACCATCGCCGGCTGGCCATCCTGGGTACGCAACGTGAGCATGACCTGGGCGCTTGGCACGTCGCCCCAGGGGATCGGCGCCAGGGTTCCCGGGATGGGCATGGCCACGGCGTCCGGATCGCCATCGGAGAAGCCGCGCCCCAAGGGGTCATTGCAGTCCCCGGTTACATCCAGAACGGCGATGGATTCAGGAATCTGCATACCCTTGACAAACAAGTCCTCAGCGTCGGCCACCGGATACCGTTTACCGCGCACCACGCAACAGAGATCGAAAAACAGGCCGTCCACATAGACGGTGCCCGGATGGTCGGCGACGAACCTCTGGAACTCGGCGAGCGCGGACTCGCCGGCCGCTCGGGTCTCGGTCGCGCCGTCGGAAGGGGGTTGGAGCATGGCGGCCGAGACTCCGTATGACCTCGAGTTGACTGACGCCCTCAAGACTTTCCCGGAGCGCGGCCCGTGTCAATCGCGGCCACAAAATACGGCGTGGGCAGATGACGAAATACGGTGCGGGGTCGTTGGCAAGGACTACACCACGCTGATAAACTGCGGCCAGGACAACCCCTGTTCGGTGGACTGGTGCCATGTCGCGATTTTCAGTGTCTGCGTGGACCCGACGGACCGTGTTGAGTGGAGCGGTCGCGATCGGCGCGCTTATGGTTGGCGCTGGATTGCTGGCGATCAGTCCAGATGCCGTGGGTCAGTCAGATGTCTCCGGTGTGCGTGTGCCAGATGCCGTGCCCGCCGCCGGAGAGGCCGGGGACGATCCCGTCGCCAGCGATGGAGCGCCGGCCGTGCCGCCGATGCAACCCTCGGACACGTTGACCGCCATGGCGGGCCACAGCACACGTTTAGGTAAGTGGCATATTCATCGCATTCCCGATCTTCGGTTGGGGCAGCCAACCCTTGACCCGAAGAGCGGGGCCATCTACCACCCCGTGTCCGTGTCCGGCACGTCCATTTCGTTCTATGTGATCGGTGCCGGTGAGCAGGAGTTGTGGGAAGTCCCGATCATATGGGCGGGTCAGCCGACCGGGCCTCGCTATCACAAGCTGAACTACTTCGGTATCCTAGAGGAGACCGGGACCCTTTACATCTACAGCCGCGACACTGAGTAAGCGTGAAACCGCAAGGGTTTGACACCGTGTCCGCGCCGCCGCGGCATCGAGCGCGGTATCGAGCGCGGTATCGAGTCTGGGGCCGGGCCGGCGGGGTGGCTGTCGCGCTGGTGGTCGCCGGCCTCGGTCTGACCGCGCTGGGTCTCGGCGCGGGCGGGCCGGGCGGCGCGGGTGGCGAAGGCTCGGCGCGGCTCGTGCCGGGGCGATCCTTGACCGTCGCGACGGTCGAGGGGGCATTGCCATTGTCGGGAACCCTGCCAGACGGGCGCCTGGGCGGGTTTCACGTGGCGGTGGCGCGCGCGGTGTGTGCCCGTTTGGAAGTGAAGTGCCGCTTCGCCCTGACGGCGCCCGCCAACCTTGTGGACGCACTGCGATCCGGCGCCGTGGACTTGGTCGCCGCCGATATGGTGATGTCGCCGGGCGAGACGGCTGGCGTGGCGCTGGCGCCGCCGCATGGGCGGCGGGCATCGGTGGTGCTGGCCCGCGGGGCGTTGGCGCGGGCGGTCGCCGACACCGGCGCGCTGGACGCGCGTGCGCCGGCTGAGACCTGCTTGACGATCCTGTCTGGGCGGGTGTTGGCGGCGGTCGCTGGCTCGGACCAGGCGGCGGCGCTGCGTGCGCTGGCCCCGGCGGACGTGACGGTGGTTCTTGCCGAGCGCCAGGCCGAGGTGCTTCGCGCGCTGAGCGAGGGAGAGGCCGATGCCGCCTTGCTGCCCCTGTCGGTCGCGCTGGCGTTCTTGCTGCGGGACGAGGGCGCCGGCTTCGCCCTTCTGGGCCTGCCGGTGCTGGTCGAACGCGCCGGTGGCCCGGTGTCCCTGGCCATGGCGGGCGGTGACGAATCCCTGGCGCGCGCCGTGGGCCGGGCGGTGACCGAACTGCGTCGCGAAGGACACCTGATGGCGATGGCCCGAGAAACCTTGCCGCTACCAGAAGCCGTGGTGCCGCTGGGCGTCATCGGGCCGGGCCGGACGGTGTGGCCATGAGCACCGCGCCAGGAGCAGGGGCCGATGATCGCGCGGCGGTGCCAGACGACGCGGCGCCCGCGGGGCCCACAGACACGTCGACCGGGGCCACGCGTGCTCCGCCCGTCGTCGAACCGCGCGAGACGGCCAGCCAGGCCGCCAGTGACAACGGGCCAGAGGCCGCCCATGCGCCCTCGCGAAGCACCGAACGTGGCTCCGATACAGCGCCTGGGGACCCCTCCGAGAGCGTGTCTCGGGGGCGCGCTGGCCGGCGCGGCGGCTGGTGGCCAAGCCTGGTGGCTGGTGTGGTCGGGCTGTTGGCGCTGCTTGGTGTGGTGGGCGCGACTGTCTTGATCGATGCACGTCTCAGGGTGACCCGGGAGGCGACCGACGCGGTGATGGCCGCCTGGGCGCAAAGCCATGACCGCATCGCCGCCTCGCGCCAACTGGAGACGGCGCGGGCGCTGGCCCGACAGGTGCGTCATGCGCCGCCGGGATCGGCCGGGGGCGATGCCCGCAGGGTGCCCATGGTCAAGGCGTCCGCGCTGCTGCGTGATCCAGCGCTTCATCTGCTGTTGTCGCCGGACGCTCTCGACGAGCTGGACAGGGCGGTCATGGCGCTGGAGACGCTGGCCAATGCTCGGGCGGGGCGGGGCGAGGTGGAGGGGTCTGCGATCGCCTGGCGCCTGGCCGCCCTGAGCCGGTTCGCGGCACCGGCGGACGCGCCGCCCGACACATCCCGAGCAAGCCTGATTCGCGGCCTTCATGATGTGCTGGCGCGGGCCGCGCGCGCGGACGTCACGGCTCTGTCGCTTCTGGAGCGCGACGCCCGTCGCCTGGCGGCGCGGGCCATCGCGGCGGATGGGGTATCGGCCACGACCGCCGAGGGATCCGGCGGTTTGGTTTTCGCGGCCGTCGAGGCGGCGCTCTCGATACCCGCCCTAAGGGCCGCCGAGATCGCGGCGGTGGACCGGGCCGAGACCCTCTGGCGTCGGGTGGACGGGTCGCTCGCGGGCCTCGCGGACCGACTGCTGGCGGAGGGCGACGACGGTCTGCTCTCGTCTGTTGAACGGCAGCGCGCCAACGTTGACCGCCTGACCCAAGGGTTGCTGGCGGTGTTGCTGGCCGCCCTGGCGCTGGGACTGGCGGGGTTTGTCTTGACCTGGACGAGCATCGTGGTTCCCGCGGGGCGGTTGGGGCGATGGGCGGTCCGCCTGGGGGGGCGAAGCGCCGGAGGACAGGTGGCGGTCGCCGACGTGCTGGCGACCGTGGAGGACCTTCAGGCCCGGACCGCGCGGGCCGAGGAGGAGACCGGCGCGGCGCGCGCGGACGCTCTGGTCCTGCGGGCGGCCTTGTTGGGGGCGGCGCCGGAAGCGGCCTTGGGGCGCAGTCTCGCGACGGTTGCGCAGGAACTGCAAACCATGCTGGGCGACATTCGCGCCCACGCCACCCTGGCGCGCCACGAATGCGAGACCTTGGTGCCGCCGGATCATCCAACGCGCGGTCGCGGACCGCGTCCACTGCCACCGCACCAGGATCGCGCCGCGCATGTGATCCTCGATGCCTGTGCGGCCTTGCGCGATCAGTGCGAGTTCGCCGCCCATCTTGTCGGAGCCTTGCGCGGCCTGGCCGGGGCGGAACACAGCCGACGGCATGCGATCGACCTGACCAGGACCCTGGAGGAGACCCTGTCCGTCCTGGCGCCGCGATTGCGCGCGTTGGGAGCCAGCGTGCGCCTGTCGTGCAATGAGCCGGTGGTGGTGCGTGGCGATCCGGTGGCTCTGGGGGCGGTGCTGTTCTACGTTGTCGAGGGCGCGGTGTTGCGGGCGGAGGGGGCGATGGTTCGATCCCGGTCGCCTGAGCGCGACGGTGGCGCTGGGCCCATGATCGCCGCCGCTGACTCGGATCAGGGTCGGTTCACGTTCGATGGCGCCATGGCGGGGGTCGGATCGGCGCGGCCGCCAGGCGTGGTGGCCCGCTTGAATGGCGTGTCGGTGGCCGCGGTGTTGGAGAGTGGCGGTCGGGTGCGTCTGACCATCGCCGATGATGGGCCGGCACCTGGCGCGGCGCTGCGTGCCCTGGAACGGATCCTGGATCCCTCGCGGCCGGATGGCCTGGACAGGACGCTTGTCCCGGCCCTTCGGGATGCGCCCGAGGTGGCGGCGTTGGTGCTCGCCGACGCCCTGGCCCGGGCGGGGCTTGGGCGCGGCCTGGACGTGCTCGCGGGCGAGGACTGGGGGCTGACCGTGCGCCTGTATCTGCCCTTGCAGGCGACCGACGACGACGGATAGCGCCGGCCCACAACAGAGGTGGTCTTTTCAATGGGCTGGGTGGCCGGCGGCTTGGTCCGGGGTGCTGTGTTGGCGGTGGTCAATCCAGCCAGACGCGTGTCTCCAGTGGCGCGGCGTGATCGAGCGCGATCATCGGGCCGTTTTTGGGGAACAGCCAGCCACGCACCTGCACGAGCTGATGACGCAGGTCCAGGACCTCATCGGGGTCCAGATCGGTCCGCTTGGGCCGATCCACCATCACCGTGAAATCCCGGCGCCAGTCGGCCCCGAAATTGAGATACAGACGACCACGCACCCGTGCGGTGTCGCGGACCACGCCGCGTACGATCTGGAAGGTGCCCACCCAGGGCCAGGTTCGGTCGGGCGAGCGCGGGTTATAGAGGCGGTCGGCCCATACCCCGCGTTTGGACCGGCGGGCCAGCGCCTCCAGGATCAGCAGACGGCCGGCGCCGTTGGCGGCGCCCGCCAGGGTGTCCACTCGCGCCAGTCCCGCCGCGACCAGGCCGGCCTGAAGCCACAAGCCGGTCTCGCGTTCTGGCCGGCCAGGCGGGCCTGGCGGGCCAGGCCGCACCCGGGCCTGGGCCAGCAGGCGACCATGCCGATCACGGCCAAGGCGTGGTACCCAGGGGTACGCGACGCGGTCCTGGCACATGGCGCGCAGCCATGCCAGGGCCGCCGCGCGCCAGGCCCGCACGCGCGCGGCGTCGTCCGGGCCGTGATGGGCGGGTGGCAAGTCGGTCTCATGCGGTAGGCGCGTCGCTGTCAGCATCAGGGTGTCGCCGTCGGCCAGCGCCAGGGTCCCGTCATCGCGGACCGCCACGATGCCGACGGGCGCACGCGGCACGAGTCCTGACGCGGGCGCGCCCTGATCCATGGCGGCCATGGGGCGCGGCCCCGGCAGCACGGCGGCCATGCTGGCGCCGGCCAGCAGGGCCAGGGACGTGCGGCGGGCTGGATCAGCGGGATCCATCGCCGTCCGGCACCACCGGGAACAAGACCTTGAACGTGGTGCCCCGACCTTCTTCGGACTCGACCAGGATGTGGCCGCCGCAACGGTCGATCACCTTTCGGGCGATCGCCAGGCCCATCCCCGTGCCCGGGTAGGTCTCGCGCGTGTGCAGCCGCTGGAAGATGAGGAAGATCCGCTCCCGCTGGTCGGCCGGGATACCAATGCCATTGTCGGCGATGCCGATGCAGGTATAGGGGGCGCCGCCATGGTCCATGCCCTCGTGGCTGATATGAATGCGGACCGGCTGGTCCTCTTTCCGATACTTGAGCGCGTTGCCGATCAGATTGACGAAAAGGCTGCTCAACTGGCTCGGTTCGCCGCGCAGGCGGGGCCAGGGATCGGGATCCCAGGTGATCTCGGCGCCGGTTTCGTCGATGCCGATCGACAGCGTCGTGACGGCGTCGTCCAGGACCCGCCGGCTGGACAGCACCGACAGCGGCCGATCGTCGCGACCGGCGCGGGTGTAGTCCAGGAGGTCGATGATCAACGCATCCAGATCGCGGGCGCCAGCCAGGGCCATGTCCATGAACTCGCGCGCCTCGATCGGCAGGCGGTCGCCGTGGCGCCGCAGGATCAGGCCCAGGGAGGTGGTGATCATGCGCAAGGGCTCGCGCAGGTCGTGCGACGCCACATGGGCGAAGTGCTCCAGTTCCGCATTGGAGTGTTCCAGGCGAGTCAACAGCGCCTCGCGTTGGGCCTCCGCCTCGACCCGGTCGCCAATGTCGTGCACGACGGCGTAGATCAACTGTCGCCCCGCGACGGTCACGGGACCGGAATGGGTTTCCACGTCGCGCACGGCGCCCGATGCCAGACGATGCCGGCCGACAAAGACCGACTGAAGGGTGGCCGCCGAGCGCCGCACCAGGGCGCGCACCTCGTCCGGCGGCAGGACGTTGATGTCGCCAACGCCAAGGGACAGCAGGGTCTGGCGGGCATAGCCGTAATAGCGGCAGGCGGCGGCGTTGCCGTCGACGATCCGGCCATCCTTGGGGTCGACCAGGAGTTGGACCATGCGACTGCCCTGGAACAGGGCGCGGTAGCGTTCCTCGCTCTCCTGGAGGGCGAGCGTCTTGAGCTTTTCCTGGGTGATGTCCGCGCTGAGACCAACGAACGATCCATCCGATATGCGGCGCTCGACGACCCGGTACCAGCGCCCGCTGGTCAGAAGATGCTCTCTCGTCGTGCCGCTGTTCTCGTGCTCGCGCGTGCGTTCGGCCAGCCAATCGTTCTCGTGCCCGCGCGCGGCGACGAACAGGCCGGCGTCCAGGCAATGGCGCAAGAAGTCCTGGAAGCCGAGGCCGGCGCGGATGTGCGCCCCGACGGCGCCGTACATGTCCTCGAACCGCCGGTTCCACAGGTCCAGGCGGTCCTCCGCGTTCCACAGGGCGAACCCCTCGCCGATGGCGGCGATGGCATCCTCCAGCCGCCGCCGGGCCGTTTCGGCGGCCTCGTTGGCGCGCTCGCTGTGGTGGGCATGGGTGACCAGATCGGAAACATCCATCACCGTTCCCCGGACAACGCGGGCGCGGCCCTCCGCATCGGTGTCGGGGATGCGAACGCGGGTTCGGACGTACAGAACGCGACGGTTCGGTCCGAACAGCCGGAACACGGTGTCTTCCGGAGGAGACCCGGCCATGCACTGGTCGAAGAACCGTTGGTAAAGGCTCCGATCCTCGGGCACGATCATGCCCGGGAGGTCGTCCAGCGTCAGCCGCGTCGCCGGGTCAATGCCCAACATCGCGAACAACCCAGGCGACCAGAAGACGACGTCCTGGCCGACGCGCCATTCCCACACACCAAACCGGCCATCCCGCTCCGTGTCCAGGGCCAGCGCGGTGAGGGGGCCACGATCGCGAAAGGCCGGCAGGACGCTGGGCCAGTCCGGAACAGATCCGGCGTCGCCGCCGTCCTGTTGCTCGCCGGGCCGGTCTGTCGGTGCGGGAGTCATGACGCATGGTGCCTTGGTTGTTCGACTGGCGGGGGCACGCCGTGGTTCCCCGGATCCGGCAGGCTACCGAGGAAAAATCAGAATACCCATTGTGGGACAATCCCCGCCGCAAGAAAAGGGGGTGGTCGCCGGACCCCGAGGCAACCGAATGTGAAGCATGACGATGTGATGACGAATGATCATCGTCTGCGTCTTGTCGGCGGGATCTCTCCATTTGATGGCAATCTTGGGGCTTGGTCCTTGATGACGAGCCCACGATCTCCTTTGGGGGGCCCGGCCGCGCGGGGCGGCGGTCGCCTTGATCACGCGCGCCTTGGAACCATTTAATCTTAGCGTGCGGCGGCCGGCAGGTCGTCTGAGTGGGCATTCAGCGCGATATCAAGGAGGAAGGCGACATGCGAGATGTTGGTTCCGATGGC
>JANQGN010000419.1 GCA_028277295.1 Rhodospira sp. | reverse complement strand
CGCGTAGACATGGCCGAAGTTGTGCAGGTTGAAGCGGCTGGCGGCCTGGTCCACGTCGTCGAACACATAGGACGTGGTCTGGAAGATGGGCGTGGCGCGCGCGCCGGTGATCGGATCGGGGCTGGCGCCGGCGTGTATGGCCCGGGTGGCAAAGCCGAAGTCAGTCTTGCCGTCGGCCCCCGCGCCGTGGCCCGGGGCGCGCTTGGCGCGGGAACTGATGACCCCGGAGTTGACCCCGTACCACCCCAGTTCCCCACCCAGCCGGCCGTACTCGATCTTCGGGCAGCGGTCCATGATCACCGTGAGGCCCGCCGCCTCGGCGCGCGCGGCGGCGGCATCGTTGCGCACGCCCAGTTGCATCCAGACGACCGTGACGCCCTTGTCGGCGGCGACGGCGATGGTGTCGTCCACCACGCCACCGGCGGCCTCCGAGCCGCGAAAGATGTCCACCATCTGGAAGGGCTCGGGCACCTCGGCCAGGCTGGCATGGACCGTCTCGCCCAGGATGGTGTTCCCCGCCTGGGTCGGGTTCACCGGGATCACCCGATAGCCCTTCTCCTTGAGGTACTTCATGACGAAGTAGCTGGGCCGATTGTAGTTCGCCGAAACCCCAACAATCGCGATGGCGCGCACCTCGGCCAGGATGGAGCGGATGAGGGCGTCGTCGTAGGTCAGGGCGGCCGGGTGGGTCATGGCGCGAGCATCCTTGCCGGGGATCGTCGACGGTAGGCCCCATGCAAGCGCGAGGAAAGGGTGGGGTCAAGGCACCCCCACCGCCAGGCCGCAAACGTCACCGACCTCGCCCCCATCGCCACGGCCCTGACGTCGAAGCCCTGGCCCACCACCGATCTCGTTGCGCATACGAACCAATATGGATATACCTCCAGGGGAGACGGGCACCCTCGCCTGGCGTCCCTGGCGGTTCGGTTTTCATCCGCCGCCACCGGACCGGGACCACACAAAAGGCCCGTCCGAACAGGGAGGTCTTTCACCATGCCCAAGGACCGTGGACTGCGTGAGCTTTACGAGCAGGACCCCATCGCCGCCGACGAGATCGTGTTTGGCCGGCGGACCGGACCCGACCGGCGCGGATTCTTGAAAGGCGCGGGGCTGGCCGCGATGGGGGCCGTTCTCGGCGCCGGCATTCCATTCCATCGCGGCATGCCCGCCGGCCTGATCCCGGCCGCCCTCGCCGAGTCGACCGAGAGCTTCGTCATCGAAGGCAAGGACGGCCTGCGGGTCCTCAACGACCGGCCGGTGAATGCTGAGACGCCCGCGCACCTTCTGGACGACGACATCACGCCCATCGCGCGCTACTACATCCGCAACAACGGCGTTCCGCCCGAGGACACCAACCCCGAGGGATGGCGCCTCACCGTGGACGGAGAGGTGCACCAGCCGCTCGATCTGGCGATAGACGATCTGGCCGACCGCTTCGAGGTTGTCACCTTGCGCCTTCAACATGAGTGTGGCGGCAACGGGCGCGCCGGTTTCAACCCGCCGGCCAGCGGCAACCAGTGGACCACAGGCGCGATCGGCAACGCGGCCTGGACCGGCGTGCGCATGCGTGATGTGCTCGCCGCCGCCGGCCTCAAGGACAGCGCCCTCTACACGGCGCACCACGGCGCCGACACCCACTTGTCCGGCGATCCCGCGAAGGTGCCCATCTCGCGCGGCGTGCCGATGTGGAAGGCGATGGACCCTCACACCCTGATCGCCTGGCAGATGAACGGCCAGAACATTCACCCGATGAATGGCGCGCCGTTGCGCATCCTGTGCCCTGGCTGGCCCGGCTCCACCTCGCAAAAATGGCTGACCCGCATCCAGGTGCGCGAGGTGGTCCACGACGGCACCAAGATGTCAGCCCCAAGCTACAGCGTGCCGGTCCATGCGGTGCAGCCCGGCGCCGAGGTGGCCAAGGCGGACTTCAAGATCATTGAGTCCATGCCGGTCAAGTCGCTCATCACCTTTCCCCGCAGCGGTACCCAGCTCCCGGAAGGCCACCGCAAGGTGCGCCTGCGTGGTCACGCTTGGTCGGGCGACGACCTGGTCACGGCCATGGATGTCAGCCATGACTTCGGCGCCACCTGGATCCGCGCCGACCTGCGGGCGCCCCCGAATCCCTATTCCTGGCAGCGCTGGGAGGCCGAACTCTCGTTCCCGACCAAGGGCTACTATGAGATCTGGGCGCGCGCCACAAACGCCCGTGGGTTCCGGCAACCCTTCATTCCGCCCTGGAATCCCAAGGGTTATCTGAACAACGCCATGCATCGGATCGCGCTGACGGTGCCCGCATGAGGCGACGTCCTGCCCGCCCCTCCGCCCATCGCGGCGGGGGGCGGCATGGAGGGGTGGCCGCCTTCGCCTGCGCCGCCGCTCTCCTGCTCCCGCGCGCCGCGATCGCCCAGGACCTGCCGGGCGACGGCGAGGGCAAGTGGATCGTGGAAGCGTGGTGCAGCGCCTGCCACTCCCTCGCCATGGTCACGCAACAAGGCATGTCCCGGCGGCGCTGGGACGAAACCCTGGTGTGGATGGTCGAGAAACAAGGCATGCAGGACTTGCCGGACGATGCCCGCGAGATCGTGCTGGACTACCTGGCCGAGCATTTCGGCGAGGATCATCGGCCGGGCGATGCCGCCAGGCCGCCGGCATCCATCGGCATCGGCGTGCAGCCCCTGTTCACGCCGCGCTGAACAGCGTCGGCCCCCGGTGGGTTCGCCGCTGCCCCGCGATGACAGGACCCTACCGCACCTTCCAGGCATAGTAGGCGGTGCCCACCGCCGCCACCCCGCTGCCGACGCTGGCCACCAGCGCCGAGACCACATCACCCGACGGTATGCTCAGAAACCGGACGGCCAGCAGGCCCTGGTGGATGGCCAGCCCCAGGAACACCAGGGCTATCAGGCCAAAACCGATGCGAATGGCAAGCATGGCCCCTCCCGGCGACACGCATGCGGGCACCACAACGCGGTGCCAGGGCTGACGACGCGGGCGCCCGCCAGATGCCCAAGGACGGTTGAAGCGACCTCATCCATCTATGGTGTTACCGTACCCTCCCTGAAGCTCTATGACCATGGCGCCGAAACACCCGTCAGGGCGAGGCACAACGGGCTTGCCGACACTCGTCAACTCGACGACACTCCCCCGCTTCCGGGAGGCCCACGCCACCACGCAAGCGACCAAGTCCGGGCGCCCTAGAGCGTGATGAGTGATACTTGGACTCACTCACCACGCTCTAAGTATCTGATATTGAAGCAAATCGTCGTCGCGATCCGGTTCGGATCGCTCGGGATTTGCTCTAATACGCTTCCGGCCCCTGGTGGTCGCTGGCCGCGCGGCGGGGCGGTCGGGTCCGCCGTCTCCGGGCCTGGGCCGACCGACACGGCAAGGAGGACGCGCATGGAGCGAATCACGGCCACGGGGGGCGAGTGGGTCGTGGGATGTCTGGAACGGCTTGGTGTCAAGCGTGTGTTCGGCGTTCCAGGAGAAAGCTACCTGCCGGTACTGGACGCCCTGGTCGATTCGTCCATCCGCTTCGTCGGCTGCCGGCATGAAGGCGGCGCCACCCTGGCCGCAGAAGCCCAAGCCAAGTTGACCGGCCTTCCCGGCGTGGCTTTCGTCACCCGTGGGCCTGGCGCCACCAATGCCGCCGCCGGGCTCCATGTGGCCCGCCAGGACTCCACGCCGCTGGTGCTGTTCGTCGGCCAAGTCCAGCGGGACGCCCGCGAGCGCGAGGCGTTCCAGGAAATCGACTATCGACGCATGTTTGGCGACGTGGCCAAGTGGGTGGCTGACGTCGATCGCGCCGACCGGGTGCCGGAAATGCTGTCGCGCGCCTTCCATGTGGCCACGTCCGGGCGTCCCGGCCCGGTCGTGCTGGCCCTGCCCGAGGATATGCTGCGCGAGGACGCCACGGGGCTGCGACTGCCCAAGGGCTTCGCGCCTCCGGAGATCCACCCGAGTGACACCGATATGACTCGCCTGGCGGCCCTCATCGATGGCGCCGAGCGGCCCCTGGCCATTGTCGGCGGCAGCCGGTGGGACCAGGGCGCGGTGGACGCCTTCACCCGTTTCGCGGTGACCCGGGGCCTGCCCGTGGCCTGTTCATTCCGGCGCCAGATGCTGTTCGATCACACCCATCCGCTGTATGCCGGCGACGTGGGCCTGGCGATCAACCCGGCCCTGGCCAAGCGCATCCGCGAGGCCGACGTTCTGCTGCTGGCGGGCGGCCGCTTTGGCGAGGTCCCGTCCCAGGGCTACGCCCTGCTTGATATCCCCGTGCCACGCCAGACCCTGATTCACGTCCACGCCGATGTGGGCGAACTGGGGCGTGTCTATCGGCCCTCCCTGGCCATCGCCGCCACGCCCCGGGCGTTCGCGGCGGCGCTTGACCGCGTACCGCCCCCACGCCACCGGCCGCGCGACCCGGACTTGGCGCGCGCGGCCCATGAGGCATACCGACTGTGGTCGACGCCCCCCGAAGGCGGCCCCGGGGCCTTGCACATGGGTCCCATCATGACCCACCTGCTCGCGGCGTTGCCCGAGGACGCCATCATCGCCAACGGCGCCGGCAACTTCGCCACCTGGATCCACCGCTACCATCGCTTCCGCCGGTTTGGCACGCAGGTAGCGCCCACCTCGGGATCCATGGGGTACGCCCTGCCGGCGGCCATCGGCGCCCAGATGGCGTTCCCGGGCCAGCTTGTGCTGTGCGTCACCGGTGATGGCGATTTCCAGATGATGGCCCAGGAGTTCGGTACCATGGCCCAGGAGCGGCTGCCGATCCTGGTGCTCGTGGTCAACAATGGCACCTATGGCACCATCCGGATGCATCAGGAGCGGACCTACCCCGGCCGGGTCTCGGGAACCCACCTGGAAAACCCCGACTTCGCCGCTCTCGCGCGTGCCTATGGCGGTCACGGCGAAACCGTCACCACCACCGCCCAGATGGCCGAGGCCCTGACGCGCGCCCGCGAAGCCGCCACCACAACCCACCGTCCGGCGCTGCTGGACCTGATTCTTGACATCGAGGCGATCACGCCCACGCGAACGTTAAGCGACATTCGTGCCGGGCGTTGATCGGAGTCGAAGCCAACCACCGGAGAGAGAAACCAGCCCCTGGGCGCCCGCCATCACGTCGGATACGATACGATCCCAAGCGGAGTGTCGGAAACAGCGGGCATAGCCATGGCCGAAGAGGCATCGCAAAAGCACGGGAACACCGAGAAAGGGACCGATCCGCCGTCGCCCCATGCGAAACGGCGGCCAGGGGTGGTGCACGCGCTATCCTGGCGGCTGTTCCTCGCCTCCGCCCTGGCTTTCGCGGTGCTGTACGCTTACTGGGGCATCGACCTCTACCAGACCATGAACGCCGAGGTCCGTTACCGGGCCGAGAACCTCATGGAGGAGCGGCGGTCCTACATCCGGGCCCTGGTGCAAACCGCCGTCAGTGGCGCCGAGCACCATCGCCGCACCGTGGAGGCACGCATTCGCCAAGTCATCCGGCACCGGGTCGCTCGGGCGTTGGGAGTCGCCGATCACCTGTGGCGGACACGGCCCGCCGACGCGGATGACGCCGCCATGCGCGCCATCATTCGCGAGGCCCTGCGCCCCATTAGCTTCGACAGCGGACGCGGGTACTTTTTCGTCTTCGAACTGGAGACCGGGCGAGGCATCTTGCACGCCGCCATGCCCGAACTGGAAGACACCGACATGCGCCTGGTGCGCGACGGGCGCGGCAAACCCGTGGTACCGCAAATGATCGCGCTGATCAGGCGCAGCGGCGGCGGATACTACAGTTATCATTGGCCTCACCCCAACCGGCCGGGCAACGACCACGCCAAGGTCTCCTATGTGGATCTTTTCGAGCCCCTGGGCTGGGGCGTGGCCACGGGCGAATACATCCAGGACATGACCGAGGACATCCAGCGCGAGGTTCTCGACCAGTTGCGTGCCATGACCTTCGGCGGCGACGGCTATATCTTCGCCGGCACCTGGGACGGCCTTAGTCTGTTGGGGCCAGCAATGGGCACCAACGTCTGGGACATCACCGATCGGCAGGGCGTGAAGGTGGTTCAAGACCTGGTGGCCGCGGCACGCCTCGGCGGCGGATTCGTGTCCTACCGGATGCCGAACCTGCCCAACAACCGAAACAGCAAGGGCGCCTTGAAACTCAGCTACGTCGTCGGCATCCCGGAATGGGAATGGTACGTGGGCGCCGGCATCTCCATCGACGACATCGAGGCCGAGATCGCCGGCATGCGCGCGGCCATCCGTATCGACGCGTTGCAG
Source organism: Rhodospira sp. (assembly GCA_028277295.1). Lineage (GTDB taxonomy): Bacteria > Pseudomonadota > Alphaproteobacteria > Rhodospirillales > Rhodospirillaceae > Rhodospira. The sequence goes on along the minus strand of JANQGN010000419.1, from coordinate 4,671 downwards.
GCCCTGGCCCTGGGCGCCTGCCTGGTCGTTGTGCTGGCGGCGGTGAGCTATCTGATCTCATTGCACATCGCCGGACAGGTGGGCGCCGAAATGGGCCACCTGGAGGCCTTCCTGGCGGGAGACGGGCGCGCCCGCCACCTGCTGCGTCCGGAGACGATCCGCCACGCCGAGATGGCCCGGCTTGTCGACGCCATTCAGGCCATGGTCGCCCGCCGCGACGAGACCGAGGGCGCCCTGGCCCGGCAGACCCGCAACCTCGAGCAATCCAACGCCGACCTGGAACGCTTCGCCTACGTGGCCTCGCACGATCTGCGCGAGCCCTTGCGCATGGTGGCCAGCTACGTGGGCCTGCTGCGCCGACGCTATTATGGCCGGCTGGACTCCGATGCGGACACCTTCATCGATTACGCCACGGAGGGCGCCGAGCGCATGCACGCCATGATTGGCGATTTGCTGGAGTATGCCCGCGTCAAACGCACCGAGAACCCCCTGGCGCCGGTGCCCTTGGATACCATCCTGAACCGGGCACTGCAGGCGTTGTCGGCCGGGCTGCGTGACAGCGGCGCCGAGGTGATCGTTGAACGCCCCCTGCCCACCGTGCGCGGCCAGGAAACCCTGTTGGTCAGCCTGCTCCAGAACCTGATCGACAACGCGATCAAGTATCGCCATCCCGACCGCCCACCCCTGGTGCGGATCAGCACACAGATCGATGGGACGTGGTGCGAGTTGTCAGTCGCCGACAATGGCCTGGGCATCGCCCCCGCCTTTCGAGAGCGCATCTTTCAGATCTTCCAGCGTCTGCACCCGGGGGGCACCTATCCGGGCACCGGCGTCGGCCTGAGTATCTGCCAGAGCATCGTGGAAAGCCATGGCGGCCGCATCTGGGTGGAAAGCGGCGCCGACGGGTTTGGCTCGGTGTTCAAGGTCGCCCTGCCATTGCACAAAGGCACCCGGTCGTCCCCGCAACCGTCCGCCAGCGCCAAGCAAGCCCACTCAGGGGCTCGCTCGGGATGAGGACATGGCATCGTTTCAACACCAGCGTCATCCCGAACGCCCCGAAGGGGCGAAGGGATCTCCACAGCAGCCGCACACCACTGACGGCTCGGCGAAGCCCATCCCGACGTTATCCGAACGCCTATGGGGCTTGACCCCGGCCATCCCGAGCCCCGTCTGTGGCCAAGGGACGCTGTGGTCCCCCATACAGCAGACGGACGGGATCGGCCCCACGGGCATCGGACGGCACCGCCAGCCCTGCCGCTTGCAGGCGGCCATACAGGGCCGCGATGGGCTCAAGCGCGGGTCCCAGGCGCCCCAGGGTCTGCAGATGGTCGACGTCCACACCGGCCAGGGCCGCGAGCCCTGGCAAGCCGCTCCGCTCCTCCAGCATCTTCATGAACCGATCGACGGGCGACAGCGGCCGTGGATAGGGCGCCACGACCACCACCTCGTCATCTGGCAAGGCCGCCGCCTCACGGGCCACGCGCAGGGCCTCGCGCAACCCGCCCAGGCGATCCACAAGGCCAAGCTCCAAGGCGTCCGCGCCAGAGAACACCCGCCCGCGCGCCACTTGGTCCACGCCGGCGAGGGTCAGATCGCGAGCCTGGCCGACCCGAGTGGTGAAGTCCGCATACACTTGATCGAGGCGCCGATTGAGCGCCCGCCGGGCGGCCGCCGAGAAGCTGCTGTTGGCACTCCACATGGCGGCATTGGCGCCCTGGTCCAGGGTTGCCCAGGAGACACCTTGCTCGGCCCAGAGCCCTTCGAGCACCAGCTTGCCAGCGGCCACCCCAATGGACCCGGTCACGGTGGCCGGCGAGGCCACGATTTGATCGGCCTCGAGGGCAATGAAATAGCCACCCGACGCGACCACGTTCCCCATGGAGACGATCACCGGAGTGCCGCGCTCGCGCGCCATCGCGACGGCCCGGCGCGCCCGGTCCGACGCCACGTAGTCCCCGCCGGGGCTGTCCAGGCGCAGCACAATGGCCGCGACCCGCTCGTCTTCCACGGCCTGGCGGATCGCCGCCTCCAGGCCAGCGGCGCTCAGGCGCCGTGTCAGGGCCGGACTCGTATCGCCGTCACTGTCCTTGAAGACCACCGGCCCAACCCCATGGATCAGCGCCAGGCGGCGCGCGTGCTCTGGCTCGGCGCGATCAAGGCGCCCCATGTAGTCGGTCACCGAAACCCGGCTATGCTCCCCCACTGCCTCCAGGATCGCCGCCCGGAACTCGTCCTGGTAGCCCTGCCGATCGATCAGGCCAACCTCCTGGGCCTCCGGCGCCAGCAGCGGCGCGCGGTCGATCAGCGCGGTCAGGCGATCGACGGGAATGTCCCGCGCCGCCGAAACCCCCGCCACCACCTGGTCGAACCACGAGGCCACCAGTCGCCCCGCGTTCTTCGCCTGCGGCGGGCGGATGCCATCATCCTGCAAACCAGAGAGGACCCCCTTGAACTCATGGCGCGATTCACCCTCGAACCGCAACCCCCAGTCCCGGAGAGCCCGCGCCACGAACGGGAGTTCCATGGCCACGCCAGTCAAACCCACCTCGCCCGACGGCTGCAACCAGACCTCTTCGAAGGCCGATGCGAGGTAGTAGGCCAAGGTTCCGGATCCGCCGCCCCCAGGCATGGTATCGGCGTGCAGGAACGTCGGCTTGCCCTGGGTGCGAAAGGCATGGATGGCGTCACGCACCTCCTGGGCCTGCGCCAGGCCCATCCGCGGGCCGCGCACCTGGGCCACCAGACCCATTACACGATCGTCGCGGGCGGCGTGCTCCAGCCCGTCAAGCACCGTGCGCAAGGGCACCGACTTGGTCCCCCAACCCAGCCAGGCGTCGTCTTCACCCTCCGAAAGATCCTGGTCAAGGTTCACCGTCAGCATCATCGCCCCGGGCAAGGGCTCGCGCTGGGGCGTCAGGTTGGGCAGCGTCAGGACAATCACGATCGCCGCCACCAGGACGGTTGCGCCGACCAGGGCCAGCAGACCGACGATCACCTTGCCGAGGAATCGAAACATGCGACAACGGGTCCCGAGACAAGAGATAAGGAAAGCACGGCGCCCCCCCGGCGCCCGTGCCCACCACCGGCGTGCTCAAGGCGGACGGCTAGGGCATCTGCCGGTCCATACCATGATAGGCGGCGTTGGGCATCATGTCGGTGCCGTGGGCCATGCGATTGGTATAGTTAAAGAAGGCGGCGACGTCACAGATATCGAAAATGTCATCGTCGGAAAACCCCACCTCGCGCAATTGGCGGCGATCGGCCTCGCCGATATCCTGGGGCGTCACGGTCAGCTTCCAGGCGAAATCAAGCATGGCTCGCTGACGCGGCTCCAGGTCGGCGACCCGATAGTTCATCACCATCATTTCCCCCAACTGCGGATCGCCGGATAGGGCCCGGACGGCCTGGCCATGGGCCACAAGACAATAATAGCAATGGTTCGCACAACTGACCACAACGGCGATTAATTCCCGCTCCAGCTTCGACAGCCCGGATTCACCGAGCATCAAAGTGTTATAGAATTGACTGAAGGCCTTGAGCTTTACGGGATTACCTGTATAAACCTTTAGTACATTCGGCACGAGCCCCAATTTCTCCTGGCATTTCTCGAAATAGGCCTGGACCTCGGCGTCGCCACGGCATCGATCGGGAATGTCCAGGCGGGTCAGGTGGTCGGGTTGCGGCATGGGGCGCTCCAATCCTGGGTGTCCTTGTTGATCGCGCCCCCGGTTCATCGGCCGGCGGCGCGTACTGGTCCGGCAATGTATCGAAGTCCGGCGCGGGGCGAAAACCAGGAGCCAGAGTCACACCCACCAATGGACCTCCCGAGCGGGTCAAGTGGGAGGCGTGAATCCGCCCTGGGGCAACGCGGCACGGCCGGCCCCACGAAATCGCCGGGAGCCTAAGGATTAATGCCCCTGTTTTGATTCAGATCAATGGTCGCCTGGCACACCAAGGCGCATAGTCAAGGCGTTCCGGGGATGAGTCGGTGACCCGCGGTTCGAAGCCGGCTCCGAGGGTTTGGTTGGAGAACCCCTCGGAGCCGGACATCGGAGCCGACACGGCGCGTTCCGGCACGGCCCACGGCGACAGTCCGCGTCGCCCGTCGCCCGGTCAGCGAGCGACCCGCGCCGCGGCTCCGACAACCGGACCAAGTACGATCCCTGGGAGGGCCGGCATCACCATTCCTCTGGTCGGTTCGCCGATCCGGGCCTACAGTGTATGGTTGGAGGCGCCCGCGACCGACGCCGTTGGTGGTGCTTTCGCGGTCGCCCATGAACGGCGCGGGTCGGCGTCATCCGCCGGGCACCGCGCCCTCGGGGCCGCGTGCCGGTGTATCTCGTTTCCGGACTGTCTTGTCCGGGCATTTAGGGGAGGCGGCAGTGACGCAGGCAACCAAGGCCCAGAACGGCGGCCGGGACACGGCGCCCTACGTGGAAGGGCCAATCCGGCTGTTCGTCCTGGCATCGGTGTTCTGGGGCATCGTTGGCTTTTTCGTGGGCGATTTCATCGCCTGGCAACTGGCCTTTCCGGCCCTCAACCTCGATCTTCCCTGGACCACGTTCGGCCGCTTGCGACCGCTGCACACCTCCGCGGTGATCTTCGCCTTCGGCGGTAACGTGCTGTTCGCGACCTCCCTCTATGTCGTGCAACGAACCTCCCGGGCGCGGC
>JANQGN010000217.1 GCA_028277295.1 Rhodospira sp. | reverse complement strand
TCGGTGATCCACCGCACCAGGGGTGTGTCGCCAGAGGCACCGGGTGGGGACGCGGCGACGTGACGGGTCTCCAGCGTGGCGTCGTCCAGCAGTTCCACGCGGGCCGCGCCCGAGAAGCCCACCGCCAGGACATCCCCCTGGGGGGCGAACGCCACCCCATAGGGCACGCCCGGGCCATCCAGGGTGCGCTTGGCCAGCAGGCCGAGGGCGGCGCTGTACAGGCGCAGGGTGCCGTCGTCGCTGGTCACCGCCAGGCGCCCGTCGGGCGCGAAGGCGATCTGCCGCACGGCGGCGCCGCCGTAGTCGCGGTCCTGGCCCAGGTACTTGCCGCCGCTGGAGAACACGCCGATGCCTTGGCCCGACAGGAACCCGACCACGAAGATCTGGCCGTCGGGGCGGTAGCGCATGTGGGCGATCGCGGCCGACAGGTTCTTCAGCCGCATCATCTTCTGGTCGGGCAGTCCCCACGTGTACAGGCTGAAGGCACCGTCGTCCCAGGACAGGCCCGTGTAGCCGCCGGCGATCATGCGGCCGCCGTCTGGCGCGATGGCCAGGCTGTGGAGGATGCCTTCCGGGCCCTCGCCCAGGGGCACGGCGAGACGGCCGGTCAGGTGGCCCGTCTCCAGGTCCCAGAGCCGCACGGTCTTGTCGAGCGCGGTGGTGGCCACCAGACCGTTCGCGGCATCCACCACCAGGTCGCTGATCGGGGCGGTGTGCATGCCGGTGTCGAGCATCAGAAAGGGCTCGGCGGGCATGCCGGGCGGCAGGGGCTCCTCGGCCGTCGCGGCGGCCGGCGCCTGGACCAGGACCGGGATCAGGAGCAGCGCCAGGACAGCGGCGGCGCCCCGCACCCGGCCGGATGGGCGACGGTCCGGTCGCCGACCATCCCGCCGCCATGCCGGGCGCGGTGCCCGCCGGCCAACGTTCCCCTCCCAAACGATCCCGACCGCCATGCCAGCCCCCGTGGTCCCCGTGCCTGGTTGGTGTCTCGTCTTGTTGATGTCACGTCCTGGTCGGGTGCGGCGACCGGGGTCGCCAGACCGTCTCAAAAATCCTTTGTGTTGATTATGTCGATCCCATGTCGCGAGTCGCCCCCACCCAGCCCATAGGCGTTAGGATACCCTCGGGATGGGCTTCGCCAAGCCTTTAGCGGCATGTGCCCACTTGGGAGATCCCTCCGCCCCCTTGGGGCGTTCGGGATGAAGAGTGTACTGAATTTAGACATATCCTCATCCCGAGCGAGCCCCCGCGTCCATCCTGCAGATGGACGCGGCTCCACACCTGACGGCGACGCTGAGCGTCGCCTGGGCGAGCCGAGGGACCTCCCGAGACAAGGGACACCGGTTCGGAAGGAGCGACGTTCCTTGCCCCCAAACCTAACGCCAATCCCCATCCCGCCCCCAACAAAGGGGTGGGATGGGGACCGAACGACCGCGCGCGCCGGATCACGACCCGGAGCAGGGTCCGCAGACGGCGGCTGGCACCGGCATCACGGCAACGGCATCGGGCGGCGCCTGGCGCAACCAGCTGGTGCTGAAGCCGCCGTCGCCGGCCGTGCTCTGTTCCAGAGAGGCCAGTTCGGTCACCTTGCTGTCGACGGCCACGCTACGCTTCTCCAGCGTGGTATAGGTCTCGCCGATCCTGGCCTGGGTCGGCTTGTTCTCGGGCGTGACCTGAACCGTCGGTTGCGACGCCGTGGCCGCTGGCGGCGGTGCGCTGGCGGGCGCGGCGGTGGTGCGCGGCGGCGGCCGGTTGCCGGAGACCGCGCCCACCTGCACGGCGGCGACGCGGAACTCGGTGCGCCGCTCGGCCACGTTGCCGTTGATCTCGCGGGCGACCCGCAGGTCCTCGCGGAGCTTCTTGTTGAGCTCGGCCATCTGGCTGCGGGCGGTGGCCTCGTCGATGGTGCCGGCACGCGCGTTGGCGCGGATGGTCTGGGCCTCGCCCCGGCGGCAGGCGATCAGGGCGTCCAGGGCGCGCTGGGTGCGGTCCAGGCGCTCGGCATCCGTTTCCATGTCCAGCAGGATGGTGCTGAGCATCCGCGACTGATTGCCCGATTGCTTGAGCACATGGTTGAAGTAGGCGGCGCCGGCCCCGGCCACCGCGCCAGCGATGGCGCCCACGGCCGCCGCCTCGCCCACATCGCCGCCGGTGATGACGGCCCCCAGGGCGCCGCTCAGCGCCCCCAGGGCGGCCCCGCCCACGGCACCCTTGATCATATCCTCGGCGAAGTAGTCCTGCTGCTCCAGAAGCTGATCGCGCTGTGCCTTGCAAACGTCGGACGAATAGTCATAGCCGTACTTGTTGGTTTGCAGTGTCTGACAGCCCGACAGCAAATTGGCGCCGACAACCGCAATGGCCGTGTACCGCAGCAGCTTGGATCGCATGGCTTCCCCACCCCTTTTGATCATGACGGGATCATTGATGACGGCCTTGACGACGGGCGCCCGCCCGCCCCTGGCATGGGGGGCGCGGCCCGATGGCTCCCTGAGATGACCGAGACGATGACATCGTGTTGTCGATGTCGCGTTATCGATGTGTTGCGTTGTTCCCCTCGGTTTCCCTCACGCGGCCAACACCCTTTTGGGCCAACACCCTTTTTGACTGTGTCGCCGGCCCTATCCATGATCGACCCAATCCTGGCGCCGATCATAAACTGGTTTCCTTTTTGTCTGGTCGCTGTGCGACCAGCAGTCAGGGCCCGTTACCCCCGCTGCCCCCTGTGCGTGGCTCTTTTCTACTGGTATTCCGGGTATGCAGTCCTGTCTAGCGTCCTTGGCAAACCTCTGAAATCCTGTCACTCCCATCGACCGGGCCGCGATATCCTGGCCGGCCCCATGGACGACTCGACGGGTCGGGCATCGCCCCCGGCTCGATAGCGCGGCCGCGCCGCGATCCGGAGTTCGGGACGGCCTCATGGACCCAACCGGTGGCGTCGCCTGGGTCCTTGGGCCGTCATGAGAGGGCGGACAGGGCGCCAACAAAGCGCTAGGATCGTTTCACCGCCGCACGGCGATCCGGCCCCCCGCCGCAGGCCGGTGGGCCAGTCCATCAGGGAGTCGCGAGATCATGAGGACGCACCGCACCCTGCCCGGGATCGCCGGGTTGGCCGTCGCTCTGGCCCTGGCCCTTGGCCTTGGCCCCGCCCCCCAGGCCCTGGCCGAGGGCGATGACCAGGAACAGCCGGGGGCGGCGATGGTTCTCGATACCATTGGCGCCACGGATCCGGCGGTCGAGGCCTACACCACCCTGCCGGAGGGCGCCGAGATCGCGCTCAGCGAAGAGGCGGAAATTGAGTTCATTGATCTGAAGACCTGCGACCTCGTGCGGGTCGCTGGCGGGGTCCTGGTCCTGGGGGAGATGATCACCCACAAGGGCGGCACGGTGCTCAAGCGCGAGCCGGCGGACTGCCCGGAATCGTTCGATCTGGAAAGCGAGAGCGTGCCGGGCGGCGTCGTCCTGCGAGCCATGCCGTTCTGAGACTGGCGGACGATGGGCCCGATCCGGCCCGCTCCCATGAAGCCTCGGCGGGATGACTCCAGGCGATGACGGTAAGGCCCTACAAGAAGGCCACGGTCGTGATCGGCGCCGTGCTGTCGGCCCTGGTCAGTCTTGCCGTGGGCACCCATTCGCTTCCGGACGGCGCCCTTCTGGACGCGGTGGTAACCGTGCGTCCCCTGGTCGCGCCGCTGGATGCCAACACCCAGGCGCGACAGCCCGTGACGGTCGTCGCCCTCGATCCGCGCAGCCTGGGGGCGCCGGAACTGGCCAGCGTCCCGCGCGCCATGATGCAGCCCCAGTTCGCGGCGCTGACCGAGGCCGTGTTCGCCGCCGGCGCCCGGTCCCTGGCGTTCGATTTCGTGTTCGCCTTCCGCGCGGGCCGGTTCCTCAAGGGCTGGGACAAGGGCTTCCAGACCGCGCTGGCGGCCAACAAGACCCGCGTGGTGCTGGGCCGCGACCGCGCCGTTACCCCCAGCGTCGCCTACTGGGGACCGCTGGCCGGGCGGCCCGCCGGGCGCCTGGGGATTCAGGAACTGATCCCCGACAGGGACGGCATCATTCGCCGCGTCAACATGGCCTACTGGGTTCAGCCGCCGCCCCCTGGGGAGACGCGCCCGCTGCTCCGCCTGGAGGCCCAGGAGGACGCCAAGCGGATGGTCACCCTGGCCGGCGCGGCCCTGGCGCGGGCGGGCGAGACCCGCGTGCCTCATCAGGTGCTCTTGACCCCGAACCGGCATCTGGAGGCCCTGCCGACCTACGCCCTGGTGGACGTGCTGCGCTGCGCCGAGGCGGACCCGGCCGCGCTGGCCCCGATCTTCGCCGACAAGGTGGTGTTCTTCGGCAGCACCATCCCCAGCGAGGACCGCAAGTGGACCAGCGCCCGCTTCCTGCCGCCCGCCGAACCAACAGCGCCAGAGGATGGCGATGGCGCCGTGGCCACGCCGCCCACCGAAGAGACGGAGGCGGCCGGCGCCACGGAAGCCCCGGTCTGCGCGCTTGACCCGCTGCCCGTCTCCGACCCCAAGGTCCTGTCGGTCCCCGGGGTGCACGTGCACGCCGCCGCCGCCCGCGCGGTGCTCACCGGCCTGACGCCCGAGGACATCCCCGCCTGGAGCCGGCACCTTGTCGCCGGCGTCACCGGCGCCGCCGGGGTGGCGGCCGTGCTGTACGCGCCGCTGTCGGTGGCCCTGGTCCTGATCGCGGCCGGCCTGGCGCTGCTGCTGGGCGCCGCCCTGGCGGGCCTGGTCGGCGGTTTGTGGCTGGCGCTGGGCCTGCCGATGGCCACCCTGGCGGCCGCCGCGTCGGGCGCCTACGCCGTGCGCTACTTGCTGGAGGAGCGTCAACACAAACGCATGCGCGATGCCTTCAGCCGCTATGTGGCCCCGCAGCTGGTGCGCAAGATCGCCGAGGATGACAGCCATCTCGATCGCGGCGGCGAGGTCCGGGACCTGACGGTGTGGATCGCCGACATCGCCAACTACTCGGGCCTGTCGGAGTTCGCCGATCCCCAGGAGGTGGGCCGGCTGCTCAACAAGGTTCTCGGCGCGATCGCCGAGGTCATCGAGTCCCATGGTGGGTACGTGGCGCAGTACTCGGGGGACGCGGTGGTGGCCACCTTCGGCACCTTCGGCGACCAGCCCGACCACGCCGATCGCGCCGTCATCAGCGCCATGGAGGCGCGCCGGACGGTCGTGGCGCTGTCCCACGAGATGTGCCGGACCGCTGGCGCCCCGCCCATCGACCTGCGCGTGGGCGTCTCCAGCGACGCCATGCTGGTGGGCAACATCGGCGCCGAGCGGCGGTTGTCCTTCACCGTCATCGGCGACGGCATCAACATGGCGGCGCGCCTGGAAAGCGCCAACAAACTGGTCGGCAGCCGCATCCTGGTCAGCCACAAGACCCGCGAGCAGTGCTCCGACGGACTGATCTTCCGGCTGGTGGACCGGGTGCGCGTGAAGGGGCGGCAACAGGTCGTCACCCTTTATGAGCCGCTCGGCGCGGCGCCGCTGGCCAACGACGCCCCGGATGCGCCTCACAGACGCTATGAGCAGGCCCTCGCCCTGTATTGGGCGCGCGCGTTCACCAGGGCCCGTGACCTGCTGGTCGATCTGGCCCCCGACGACCCTGTTGCGCGCACCCTGTTGCCCCGGGTGACCGCGGCGATCGCGGATCCCCCGGCGGAGGACTGGGACGGCGTGTACGATTTTCCGACCAAATAGGGGGACGTCGAGCGGTCGCGCGCCCCTCGGCCAGCGCTGGTCTTAAGGAGATGACACCATGCACATCGCCGTCACACGACACGGCTCCGTTACCGTGGTGGCGCCTCATGGCCGCATCGATCAGGACACCGCCCCCATGCTGGACGCGGCCCTGTCCGAGGCGGAAGGTGACAATGGGCACGTGCTGGTGGACCTCAAGGCGGTCCCCTACGCCAGCAGCATGGGGCTACGGTCGATCGTGGCGTGTTTCAAGATACTCCGCGCCGATGGCCGGCGGATCGCCCTGTGCGCCCTGACCGACCTGGTCGCCGAGGTGTTCGATATCGCCGGCATGACCCGCGTGCTGCGCGTGTTCCCAGACCGCGCGGAGGCCATCGCCTATCTGACCACCAGCGAGATGACGGCCACGGCCGCGGCCCCCGTGTCCGCCGGGCCGGCCGTCGACAGCAGCGACGCCGCCCCATCGGCGAACGCCCACGCCCCGACCCTGCGCATGATCTTCTGGGGCACGCGCGGCTCGATCCCCAAGGCCCTCGGCGCCCAGGATGTGCGCGCCAAGGTGAGGGCGGCGCTGGAGGCCGCGCTCAGGGCTGGCCTGGGTCCGACCGACGATCTGGATGCCTTTCTGGAGACACGGCTTCCCTTCCATCTGCGCGGCACGTACGGCGGTGAGTCGTCCTGCGTCCAGGTGGACACCGGCCATGCCGAGCACATGCTGTTCGATCTGGGCAGCGGCGTGCGGCGCTTCGCGCTCGACGCGCTGTCCCGTCACGGCTCCAGCACACCCCAGACCTACAACATTTTTTTGTCCCATCTCCACTGGGACCACATCATGGGGTTCCCGTTTTTCGTGCCGGCCTTCATCCCCGGCAACCGCATCCGCATCCTCGGCTGCCACGAGCAGCTCGAGTTCGCCCTGCGCCGCCAGCAGGAGCAACCCTGCTTCCCCGTGGACTTTTCGGTGTTCAAGGCCGACATCGACTTTCGTGTCCTGACACCCGGCGTTCCCGTCGAGGTGGCCGGCGCCACGGTCACCCCGTTCCGACAGCTCCATGACGGGGACTCCTATGGGTATCGCGTCGACCGGGGCGGCCGCGCGGTGGTCTATTCCACCGACAGTGAACACAAGATGGCCGACCACGCCGAGGTGGAGCGCTTCGTTCGGCGCCTCACCGGCGCGCACACCGTGGTCTTCGACGCCATGTACTCTCTGGCCGATTCGTTTTCGCTGAAGGAGGACTGGGGGCATTCCTCCAACGTCATCGGCGTCGACCTGTGCCGCATGGCCGACGTCTCGCGCCTGGTGCTGTTCCATCACGAACCCATCCACGACGACGCGACCTTGGGGCGGATCCTGGATCAGACCCGGCGGTACGAGGAAATCAACCGGGGCGGCGCCCGCCCGCTGGAGGTGGTGACCGCCCATGACGGACTCGTCCTCGACATCTGACCCGCCCCGCCCCGCGCGGCCGGCATGGCGGCGCGGCGGGCGGGGACCGGCCGCCCTGGCGGGGCTGGGCCTGGCCGCCCTGCTGGCGCTGGATCCGACCGCCCTGGTGGTCCCACGCAACCTGGTGTTCGACGTCTACCAGACCCTGTCGCCGCGCGCCCGCGCGGACGACCCCGTCGTGGTGGTGGCGGTGGACGACAGGAGCCTCGACGTCCTTGGCCAATGGCCCTGGCCGCGCTCGCTGATGGCGCGGGTGATGACGCGGATCGCCGAGGCCGGGCCGGCGGTCGTCGGCGTGAATGTCCTGTTCGCCGAGCCCGACCGGCTGTCGCCCAAGGCCCTGGCCGAGGTCCTGGCCGACTTGCCCGAGGACCTGCGTGATGGCCTGCGCGATGCTCCGGACACCGACCAGATGTTGGCCCAGGCCCTGGCCCAGGCGCCCACCGTTCTCGGCTATGCCGCGGTCGACCGGCCCTGGTCCGCCCCGGACGCCCTGCCGCCGCTGACGACCGTGCTGCGCAAGGGACCCGACGCGCGCCCGCGCCTGGCCCTGCGGCGCAACGGCGCCATCGCCAGCTATCGGGTGGTCGCGGCCGGGGCCAGCGCCCACGGCATCGTCAACCCCTTGCCCAGCGCGGACGGCGTGGTGCGGCGCCTGGCCTTCGTGGCCGCCCTTGACGGCACCATCGCCCTGGGTCTGGCGCCGGAGATCGCCCGCGTGCTCACCGGATCGCCTGTCGCCACCCTGGTCACCGACGCCGGCGGAGTGGCGGCCTTGCGGCTGGGTCCCGGCCGTGTGCCGCTCGATCCCGACGGCGGGTTTCGGGTTCCCTATGGCCGTTTCAGCCCCGACCGCTACGTTCCGGCCGTGGACATCCTTGATGGCCGCGTGGATCTGTCCGGGTTCCGGGGACGCGCGGTGCTGGTGGGCGTGACAGCGAGCGGCCTGGGGGACCTGGCCACCACGCCGCTCGACACGGATGTCCCCGGCGTCGAGGTGCACATGCAGGCGCTGGAGGCCATGATTCAGGGCGTTTTCCCACGGCGGCCCACCTGGGCGCCCTGGGCCGAGGCCCTGCTGTGCCTGGCCGGCGCGCTGGTGCTGTGCACGCTGGGGCCGCGCCTGCGACGGACCTTGCCGGTGTTCGTGATGGTCGCCGGGGCCACCGTGATCGGTGCCCAGCAGGCCCACGCCCACGCCCACCTGCTCATCGATGGCACACTGCCGGCCGTGAGTCAGGCCATCGTGCTGGCGGTTCTGTTGGCCGGGGCGCTGGCGGAAAGCCGCGCGGACCAGAGGCGCCTGGCCGCCGACCTGCGCGCCCAGCGTGAGGCCCGCGCCCGCCTGGAGGGCGAACTGAACGCGGCGCGCGACATCCAGCGCGCCTTGCTGCCCGATCCCGGCCTGGTCCTAGCCGGAGAGCCGCGCGCCAGCGTCGCCGCCGCCCTGGAGCCGGCGCGCGCGGTCGGCGGGGACCTCTATGACCTGTTCTCCGTCGGGCGCGATCGTCTGGTGTTCATCATCGGCGACGTGTCCGGCAAGGGCATCCAGGCCAGCCTGTTCATGGCCATTTGCAAGGCGCTCTCCAAAAGCGCCGTGCATGGCGCCGACGCCTCGCCGGCGGCGGCCATCAGCCGGGCCAACCGCGACCTGGACCGCGAGAATCCGCAAATGCTGTTCTGCACCGCGTTGATGGGCGTGGTGGACTTGCGCGACGGCACCATGACGCTGTGCAACGCCGGCCACGAACCGCCGCTGCTGGTTGATCCGGACACCGACGGCGTGGCCGCCGTGAAGACGGCCGGGGGGCCGGCGCTGTGTTTCCTGGAGGACGCCGACTATGAGGAGACGCGTCTTCGCCTGCGACCAGGCCAGGCGTTGGTTCTGACCACCGATGGAGTCACCGAGGCCCTCTCCCCCGCCGGTACGGTCTATGGCGCCGCGCGCCTGCGCGCCACGGTGGCCCGGGCCCTGGACGGCGGGCGGACGGTCGACGAGGCGCTCGCCATGCTGCTGGACGACGTCCGGGCCTGGGCCGGCGACGCCGCCCAGTCAGACGACCTGACGGCCATGATCGTCCGCTGGACCGGGCCGGCCACCGACCGCGACGGTCATGGTCAAGACCCGTTGGTCTGAAACAGCGGTCGCCGTGGTCCGACCACGCGCAAGGTGATCCTGTTGCGACCGTCGCGGCGCTCGTAGGTGATCGCCTCGGCCAGCGCCTGGATGATGCGCAAGCCCGCGCCCCCAATCGGCAGATCGTCCGCCGCGCGGTTGCCGTCCGGGGGCGGCGCGCGGGTGGGGTCGAACGGCTGGCCGGGGTCCTCGTAGGCCATGCGCAGCGTGCCGCCGTCCTCCTCGATGGTCAATGTCACCGTCGCGCCGGTCCCGGCCACGCCTCCATGCATCAGGGTGTTGGAGAACAGTTCCTCGACCAGCAACTCGGCCCGATGCTGGGTGGACACGGGGACGCCGCGCACCTGGCAGACACGGGCCACGAAGTCGGTGAGCAGGCGCAGGCGTGTGGCGTTGGCGGTCACCTGAAGGCTGTCGGGCATGTGTCGGGCTCCGGACGCTGGACCCAAGGGGCCGGGCGGGCGGTGTCCCGGCGGTGGCGCCCCTGCCGTCGTTAATCATGGCGACGGCATGACCATCATGCAAGGTAAGGTCGTTCATGGCCATGCGCGCCACCTCCGTTGGCTTCCCTGGACTTCCGCCCCGAGCGGCGTATGGTGCGGACAGACGTGGCCCGGTCGATCGGCCGCGCGTGTGTTCGACAGAAGGGACGTCGCGCATGACAGCGTTCAACGCCGCCCCCGCCCCCGCCCCCGCTCCGGCCGAGGTCAGGGGGCTTTTTGTTCCCGTTCTCACGCCATTCCGCGCCGACCTGTCGGTGGACCTGCCGCGCTTCCTGGCGCACTGTCGCTGGCTGCTGGACCAGGGCGCCGACGGCCTCGCGGTGTTCGGCACCACCTCCGAGGCCAACAGCCTGGGGATCGACGAGAAACTCGACCTCCTGACGCAGCTGATCGAGGCCGGCATCCCGCCGGCGCGCCTCATGCCCGGTACCGGGACCTGCGCCATCCCCGACACGGTGCGCCTAACCCGGGCGGCCGCCGAGGCCGGCTGCGCCAGCGTGCTCATGTTGCCACCGTTCTATTACAAGGGCATCTCCGACGATGGCCTGTTCGCCAGCATCGACGCCGTGATTCAGCGCGTCGGCGATGCCCGCCTGCGCATCTACCTTTACCACTTCCCACAGCTCAGCCAGGTGCCCATCCCGGCGGCGGTGGTCGGGCGCCTGATCGAGGCCCATCCCCACACCGTGGTTGGCCTCAAGGACAGCTCCGGCAGTTGGGAGAACACCCGCGCCCTGCTGGAGCGCTTCCCGGGCTTCGGCGTGTTTCCGGGATCCGAGGGCCGCTTGCTGGAAGCCCTGCGGCTGGGCGCGCCGGGCTGCATCACCGCCACCGGCAACGTCAATCCGGCGGGCATCAAGGCTGTGCTGGAGGGCTGGCAAGGCCCCGACGCGGATGCTCTTCAGGACCGCGCCAGCCGGGTGCGCGCCCTGTTCTCCGGTCTGCCGCTGATCCCGGCCCTGAAGGCTACGGTCGCCGCGGCGCGGCGCGATCCGGTATGGCGCGGGCCCCGCCCACCCCTTTTGCCCATGGACGCGGCCGAGGGGATACGCCTGGCCGCCGCCCTGGCCGACCTGGGCGCGACCCTGGGGGCCGATGTGAGCGACGCCCTGGAAGCGACCTGATCGTCTCCTCCCCAAACAAACGAACCGCCGCGAGGGGTCTCCCTCGCGGCGGTCGCGTTCCGACGCGCCGGCTTGTGCTTCGCTGCGTCTTGGACGGTCCTCCCCGATCCACTTGCGTGGTGACCTCTTTGTGACA
>JANQGN010000500.1 GCA_028277295.1 Rhodospira sp. | reverse complement strand
ATCGTGCTGGTGGTGGTGATCTTCTTCCTGGGACTGCGCACCGGGCTGATCGTCGGCTCCATCGTGCCGGCGGTGATGCTGGTGACGCTGGCCATCATGGGCTTCGCCGACATCACCCTGCAACGGGCCAGCCTGGCCACGCTGGTCATCGCGCTGGGCCTTCTGGTGGACAACGGCATCGTCATCGCCGAGGACTTCAAGCGCCGCCTGGAGGACGGGTGCAGCCGCGACGAGGCCATGCGCCAGGGCGGCCGGGAGCTGGCGGTGCCGCTGCTCATCTCCACCCTGACCACCATCCTGGTGTTCCTGCCCCTGATGCTGGCCGAGCATAGGTCCGGCGAATACACCCGCTCCATCTCGCTGGTGATCCTGATCTCGCTGTTGACCTCCTGGGTCCTGGCGATGACGGTGACACCCACCCTGTGCCACCGCTTCATCAAGGACCCGGTGCCACCGGAGGACCGGGATGACGGCCGGCGCACCCTGTCCGACCGCGCCTTCCACTGGATGACCGGCGGCTACGCGCGCGTCCTGCGCATCGCCTTGCGGGCCCGCTGGGGGCTTCTGGCGCTCATGCTGGTGCTGATGGTCGCCGCCGTCGCCGGACTCCGCCACACGCCCAAACGCTTCTTTCCCGCAAGCGATCGCACCCAGGTCCTGGTCTACATCGACCTGCCCGCCGGGGTCACCGCCCGCACCACGGACACCGCCATGCGGCGCCTGTCCGAGATCCTCGCCACATCCGGCCGGGTCCCCAACATCGGCACCTTCGCCGCCTACGTGGGCAACGGCGGCCCCCGGTTCGTGCTCTCCTTGACCCCCGTCGACCCGGCGCCCAACCGGGCCTTCATGGTGATCAACGTCTCGGCGGCCGAGCACATGGATCAGGTCATCCGCGACCTGCGCGCCCTGTTCCGGGAGGAGGCACCCGAACTGTCGGCACGCGTCAGCCGTATGTTCCTGGGACCAAGCGATTCCAGCGTCCTTCAAGTTCAGGTCAAGGGTCCTGACAGCGCGGTGCTGTTCGACACCGGCCAGCGGATCGAGGAGGCGCTGAGCGCCATTCCTGGCGTTATCGACCTGCATTCGGACTGGGAGAATCGAGTCCCCGAGGTGGTCGTCGCCGTCGACCAGGCCCGCGCCCGGCGCGCCGGGGTCTCGTCGGCCGACATCGCCCGCGCGCTCGACCGCGCCTTCGAGGGCGAGGTCGTCAGCACCTTCCGCGAGGACGACGACATGTTCCCCATCGTCATCCGCGCCATCGACGACGAACGCGCCAGCCTGGACCGCGTCGGCACGCTGGGCATTCACGCCAGCGCGACGGGCGAAACCGTCCCGCTGATCCAGGTGGCCGACCTGACGCTGATCAACACGTACGCGCGCCTGGCCCGCGAGGACCTGCAACGCACCCTGACGGTGGAAGCCCGCCACGTTCACCTGACGGCCGAGGACATGGCGCCACTGATCGCACCGGCCCTGGCGGCGCTGGAGACCGACTTGCCGCCGGGCCACGGCATCGAGTTCGATGGCGTGGTGACCGATTCAGCCGAAGCCCGCGCCGCGCTGCGCGCCAACCTGCCCTTGTGCCTCGCCATCATCGTGGTGCTGCTGGTGGCGCAGTTCAATTCCTACCGCCGGCCGGCCATCATCGTCGCCACCATGCCGTTGCTTCTCATCGGCGCCTCCGCCGGCCTGGTCGTCATGAGCGCGAGCTTCGGATTCATGGTGATCCTGGGTCTGTACGCGCTTGCCGGCATCCTCATCAACAACGCCATCGTGCTGATCGACCGCATCGACATCGAGCGGGCCAAGCCGGGCGCGGATGCCTTCGAGGCCATCATCAGCGCCTCGGTGCGCCGCCTGCGACCCATTGTGATGGCGACCATCACCACCATCCTCGGGCTCATGCCCTTGATCGTGACGGGGGAACCGCTGTTCTACGGCATGGCCAGCGCCATCGCCTTTGGCCTGCTGGTGGGCACGGTGCTGACGCTCGGGGTGGTGCCCGTGCTCTACAGCCTGATGTTCGGCGTTCATCCACCCCGGCGCGCGGCACGCACGGTCGGTCCCCAGACCGCGCCGGCGACCTGACGCCGACAGCTTTAAGCGAGACCCGAGGAGGGATCACCGTGTTCGGAGACGATCGCATGTCAAGACAATCCGTCGGAACGGTGGGGGCGAGTCTGAACTCGCCCACCGCGCGCCACGCGACACCGTTCCACAGGCCAGCCAGTCGCCCCGAGATCGGGCCCGCCGGTCGACACGCGAGACGGCGGCACCCGGGTGGCCACGCGACAGCAGAACAACACGTCTGAATGCCCCATCCCCATCGGCCCCCGCCATGACAGCGGCCGCCAAGACGAGACCAGGAGACAAGAGAGACACGATCATGACAGTGACGACCGTCATCACGCGCCCTCCCGAACCCGTCCGCCAGGCACGCGGCGAGGCCCGCCGCCGGGCCATGCTGGAAGCGGCCATCCACGTATTCCTGGAACACGGCTACGCCGGAGCCTCGCT
>JANQGN010000401.1 GCA_028277295.1 Rhodospira sp. | reverse complement strand
ACAGGCCACCGTCGAGATGGCCGGCGCCCTCGGCGATCTTCTCACCCGTCTTTCCGACACCGGTTCGCCGTCCACGGCTGGCAGTCCCCCCCTGCGGCCTGCGGCGACGGCGGCGGGCGCGGCGCAGGTCTCCTCCCCGCCGCTGCCCGCCGCCCCGAATCCCGACCCGGTCGCCGCGCTCACCGCCGAGGTGGTGGCCCTCACCGAAGCCCTGTCCCGCACCCCCGCCACCGCTGGCCGGCCCCTGTCGGCCGGCGGCACCACCGCCGCCACCCAAGCCACGGACTGCTAGCCCATGCTGCGCCAGACTCGAGCCGCGTTCGATGCCTACTGCGCCACCCTGGCGAACCTGAATGGCGTGGGCGATGTGGCCCAAACCTTCAACGTTGAACCGACGGTCGAACAGACCCTGGAAGACCGCATCCAGCAACAGGCCGAGTTCCTGACCCGCGTCAACGTGGTCGGCGTATCGCAACAGTCCGGCCAGGTGCTGGGCCTGGGCACCACCGGGCCCATCGCCAGCCGTACGGACACCACGGCGGCGGAACGCCAGCCGCGCGACATGCACGGCCTGGTCACGCGGGAGTATCTGACCCGCAAGACCGACTTCGACACCTTCGTCCGCTATGAGATTCTGGATGCCTGGGCCAAGTTCCCGGACTTTCAGGTCCGGGTCCGCAATAAGAACACCGAGCAGATCGCCCGCGACCGCCTGACCGTCGGATGGAACGGCACCAGCGCCGCCGCCGATACAGACAGCGTCGCCAATCCATTGCTGCAGGATGTCAACGTCGGCTGGCTGCAATACCTGCGCACGGTCGATGCCGCCCGCGTTCTGAACGGTCCAAAGGTCGGCGAGGGAGGCGACTACGCCACGCTCGACGGCCTCGTCTACGACACCGTCAATACGGTGCTGGATGAGTGGTACAAGGATGATAGCGAGATCGTCTGCATCGTCGGCCGCAACCTGCTGACGGAGCGTTATCTCGGTCTCATCGAAGTCAACGCCAACACGCCCACCGAGCATGTGGCGCTGAAGACGCTGATGACTGGCCGCCAGATCGGCGGCAAAACGGCACTGATCGTGCCCTTCTTCCCGGCTTCGACCATCTTCATCGGTAATCCCCGCAATCTGTCCATCTACTGGCAGACGGGCACCCGGCGCCGCCGGGTCGAGGATCAGCCGGCCCGTGACCGCATCGTCGACTTCCAGAGCATCAATGAGGCCTACGTCATCGAAGACACCGGTGCCTGCGCCCTCATCGAGGGCATCTTGCAGCCGGACGGCTCTGGCGGGTGGGCCTGATCCATGGTGACCTGGGCACAGCAACAGGCCATGAAGGCCCGGATCCAGGCGGAGGCGAACGCTTCGGCCGGAGCCCCGGCGCCGGCCGGCGGAACCGCGCTCGACAAGATGCTGGTCACGTTGCGCCACCACAAGGCCGCGTTGCGCGCTCTGCAGTCCATGCACGCCCGCGCTGATCTCAAGCGCGAGATGATCGGCGACTATACGGCCTATGTGGACGGGGTGTTGGAGGCCGACAGCGGCCGGCAAGACCCGGTGGTAGTGACCATGATGATCTGGTCCCTGGACATCGGCGACCACGCGCGGGCGCTCACCCTGGCCCGCTACATTCTGCGTCACGACCTGCGCATGCCCGAGGGGTTCGAGCGGGGCGCGGCCTGCTGGCTGCTGGAAGAGATGGCCCGCGCCGCCGAGGCCGACCCCTCGGCCCTGGC
>JANQGN010000317.1 GCA_028277295.1 Rhodospira sp. | reverse complement strand
GTAGCGGCCGTACAGGTCCAGCGCCCGGCGCCCGGCGATGCCCCGGGCATCCTCGGCGGGCACCCGGTCGGGGGTCAGGCCGCGATCCTTCCAGCGCTGAATCAGGGACATGGCTGCCTTGGGCGGGTCCCGGCGCGTGTCCAGACCCTGGGCCTCCATAATCTGTTTCAACAGGCGCAACTGGTCGTCGGCGTCCAGGATGGTGAATCCGTCACGCAGGCCCGCCAGACCGGTGTGGCGGCGCAGGATGCGCAGGGACAGCGCGTGGAAGGTGCCCAGCCAGACGCTTTCCGCCATGGGGCCGATCATGGCCCCGAGTCGCTCGCGCATCTCCCGGGCGGCGCGGTTGGTGAAGGTCACCGCCAGTACCCGCCAGGGCTGGGCCAGCCCCTGGTGGAGGATGTGGGCGACGCGGGTGGTCAGCACCCGGGTCTTGCCGGTACCGGCCCCGGACAGCACCAAGACCGGGCCCTCGGTGGCTTCCACGGCGCGACGCTGCTCCGGGTTCAGGCCCGCCAGCCAGTGGGGTGGGTCGGCCGCCACCGGGTCACTGGGGACGAAGGGCGGCGGCTCGTCCATGAGGTCGAAGGGATCGGTCATCGGCGGATCCTGGCCAGGGCGCCCGTCCTCACGCGCGAGACTCGACGCCGGCCTCGGGGCCGGTCCGCGGGTCCACCATGGACGGGTGTGGCGATATCTGGTGCCCGTTTCAGTCTTGATCACCATATCGGGGAGTGTCGCCCGGAGCAACCATCCGGACAGGGGCGACCGGTTTGACTCCCGGGACCGCCGCCCCTAGCGTGGTCGGGACGGGCTGATCGCCCGTCTCCCGCAGAAGCGGTGATCCCGCCCGACGGCACGCGCACCCCGGCGCGCGTGTCTGTCCCCCGCCGTGTGGCGGTGGTCGAGGCCTCTCGGGATGATGGAATCCTCGCATGGCTCAACCTGACAGCACCCAGCACCCCGGCACCGTGTTGCGCAAGCGGTTCATGGAGCCTCACGGCCTGAACGCCGAGGGTCTGGCCGCCGACCTGGGCGTTCCCATGAATCGGCTCGATGACGTCCTGGCTGGTCAGCGGTCCATTGGCGCCGAGGTGGCCTTGCGCCTGGCGCGGTACTTCGGGACCTCGCCGCTGTACTGGATGAACCTGCAAAGCCGCTTCGACCTGCACGTCACGGCGCAGGTCCTGGGGGCCGATATCGAGCACGAAGTGCGCCCTTCCGGCGGAGAGGGCGCGGCGCGCCGAGTCGCATGAGTGCGGCCGCGTTTGAGATCATCCAACGTCCGCTTCGTCCACGTCCACCTGGCCGCTCAGGCGGCGGCGAATGTGTGACCAGGCCATGCCCACGGCCATGATCAGGGACACCGCAATGAGGCCCAGCCAGATCAGCACGTTTCCGGTCATCCAGCCGGCGCCGGCATAGACGATCACCACCCAGCCAAGAATAGCGAACAGGGCCACCAACAGGCCGATGCCGATGGGGCCGATGGAGCGCATGGTGGCGCGCAAATAGATCAGAAAGCCGATCAGCAAGACGATCGCCAGCAGCGCTTTCAGGGGAAGGTCGCTGCTGACGGGTGTGACGCGCAGCCAGCCGATCAGCGAGAGATTGGTGGGATTGAAGGTCGCCGCCACCAGCAGGAAGGCCACCAGCCACCGCGTGGCGAATCCGGTCAACGTCAAATTGGAACGGGCCATGATTCCCTCCTTCATCCGATGATGGCACCGGCCCTCAAGGGCCGTCGTACCTGTTGGACTCATACCAGCGGCATTTGGCCATGACGTTCTTGCGTCGCCGCGTCGCCGCGCAGGGTGCGCTCGGCGGCTGCAAGAGCAGCCGACAGCGCACCATTCGAAGACAGGATGGTGCGCTGCGTCCCACCGTTTCCCTGACGGCAAACGTCACACCTGTGAACCGAGTCCGTTTTCCCTTTATCGTGGGTGGGACGCGAGCGTACCCTACGTCCACCTCTTGTTCGGCCGGTCACGGTCACAGGCCATTGGCGTCAATCATACGGGTCGGCGGCGTCGCGCAGGCCGTCGCCCAGGAAGTTGAAGGCCAGCACCGCCACCATGACCGCCAGCATAGGCGTCATCAGCCAGGGATACAGCACCACCGCCTCGATGTTCTGGGCCTCTGTGAGCATGACCCCCCACGAGGTGATGGGCGGGCGCAGCCCGAGCCCCAGGAAGGAGAGCGCCGTCTCGCCCAGAATCATCCCCGGCACCGACAGGGTCAGCGAGGCGATCAGGTGGCTGGAGAAGTTGGGCAGCAGGTGGCGGGCGATGATGCGCCTGGGCCGGGCGCCCATCAGGGCGGCGGCGGTGACGTAGTCCTCCTCCCGCAAGGCCAGCAGCTTGGAGCGCACCGCGCGGGCCAGTCCCGGCCAGTCGATCAGCCCCAGGATCAGGGTGATGCAGAAGAACACGGCGATGGGGCTCCAGGTCACCGGCACGGCGGCCGACAGGGCCATCCACAGCGGCAGTTCGGGCAGGGAGCGCAAGATCTCGATGGCCCGTTGCACCACGGTGTCCACCCAGCCGCCGAAGTAGCCCGCCAGGCCGCCCAGGGTCAGGCCGATCACGAAGCTCACGGCGATGCCCAGCAGGCCCACGGTCATGGAGATGCGCGTGCCCTGGATCAGCCGCGAGGCCATGTCCTGGCCCAGGCGGTCGGTGCCCAGCAGGAACAGGGTCCCGCCCTCGGGCGGGCAGACCAGGTGAAAATCGCCCGGGATCAGGCCCCAGAAATGGTACTCTGGCCCGGCGCAGAAAAACCGCAGGGCTTGCGGACGGCTGGTGTCGGGCGTGTAGACCCGGCGCAGCCGGTCCAGGTCCAGGTGATAGTCGAACGGGTAGACGAACGGCCCCACGAAGCGGCCGTCGTGAAACAGCCGCACCGCCTGGGGCGGGGCGTAGATGAAGTCGGTGTTGCGGTCACCCGGCGCATAGGGGGCCAGGATCTCGGCGAACGCCACGATGAGGTACAAGGCGATCAGCACAAGCCCGCTGGCGACCGCCAGCCGGTGGCGGCGCAGGCGCCACCAGATCAGCCGCCAGTGACCGGCCTCCAGCTCCTTCTGCCGGGCCTCGGGTAACACCTCGTCGGCGGCCGGGTCGAAGGGGCGATCGCAGACAAAGTGCCGATCCGGGTCGGCCGGATCGGGGATGGCCGTGGGCGTGGTGGGCGGTCCGGTCGGCGGCGCGGTCATCGGCGGGCCCCTCCCCCGAGCCGGATGCGCGGATCCAGCACCGCCAGCAGCACGTCGGACAACAGTTGCCCGGCCACCGTCAGCAGCGCCAGGAACATGAGCATGGCCCCGGCCACGTAATAGTCCTGCGCCGCCAGGGCGCGCAGCAGCAGCGGGCCGGTGGTCGGCAGGCTCATGACCGCCGAGACGATCACCGATCCCGACACCAGTTGGGGCAGCAGGTTGCCGATATCGGCGACAAAGGGGTTCAGCGCCATGCGCAGGGGATACGTCAGCAACAGGCGGGTCGGCGGGACCCCCTTGGCCCGCGCCGTGGTCACATAGGGCCGGTTCAACTCGTCCAGCAGGTTCGCGCGCAGGCGGCGAATCATGGCCGCCGTGCCGGCGGTGCCGATCACCACCACGGGCACCCAAAGGTGTTCGAGCACCGACAGCGCCTTGGCCACGCTCCAGGGCTGGTTCAGGTAGGCCGGATCCATCAGTCCGCCGATGGTGGTGCCGAACCAGCGATTGGACAGGTAGAGCAGGATCAGCGCCAGCAGGAAGTTGGGCGTGGCCAGGCCCAGGAACCCCAGGAAGGTCAGGCCGTAGTCGCTCCAGGAATAGCGGTGCGTGGCCGAATACAGACCGATGGGGAAGGCCACCATGTAGACGAACAGCACCGTGGCGGCGTTCACCAGGATGGTCAGCACGAACACGTCACCGATCAGCGACGCCACGGGCACGCTGTGCTCGAACGAATAGCCCAGGTTGCCGGTCAGCAGCCCGCCCGCCCACGTCAGGTATTGCAGCACCAGGGGCTGATCCAGGCCGTATTGCGCGCGCATGTAGGCGATGCGCTCCGGCGGCACCATTTCGCCCTGTGCGCGCAATTCCTCGATGTAGGTGGTCAGATAGTCGCCGGGCGGCAACTGGATGATGATGAACACCAGGACACTGGTGACCGTCAGTGTCAGGCCCATCAATCCGATCCGTCGCAACAGGTAGCCGCCCATGGGCATCCGGTCTCCGTGTTCGCCTTGGCTGGCCGCGAGACGGGCTCAACCGCAGATCAGCCCGCCACCGTCAACCGTGGCGCGCCACGCGTGGGCGCACCTGACAGGTCACTCGGCGCGCCCGCCGCCGGGCGGTGCCAGGAAGAACGTATCCATCCCATGAATGCCGAAGTGGGCGCCCGGGTCCCAGTTATAGAGCGCTTCCTCGGGCACGTTGCGAAGGGCCAGGGCACGCACCACAGGCTGCATGCCGCCGGCCAGCACGCCAATGGAAAACTGCTGCTCGGCGTGGATGGACAGGATCTCGTCCCAGATCTCGGCCTGGTGGGCCGTGCTGTCCGACAGCATCCAGGCGTCATAGAGGTCCAGCAGCCGCCGGGCCTCCGGTACGTCCACCGGCTCGCCCGCCGCCCCCCGGGTCTCGCGGTGCTGACCCCACTTGGACCACTGCCACATGTCCTGACTGATCGGGACCAGTTCGCTCGGCGGCATGATGGGCGTGGCCAGGCCGTTGTTGAGACCGCTGGCGGCCACCATCAGCGGGCTTCCCGTGTAGACGCGGTTCTTCAGGACCTCGCGGGAGAAGGTGCGGATGAACAGCCGCACGCCGATGCGCCGCCAGTGGTCCTGGATCAGGCGGAGCGCGTCCAGGCGCTCCGTGCTCTCGCCATCCTCCTCGACGATCAGGTCCATGGGCCGGCCGTCGGGCAGCAGGCGGATGCCCTGACTGTCCCGCTCGATGTAGCCGAGGCCGTCCAGCAGGGCGTTGGCGGCGGCCACGTCCAGGCGCGCATAGAGGATTTCGTTGCGATCGCGATGGAGAGGGCTGGCCGGCAGCATGGTGTTGTTGGTTTCCATGCCGAGGCCGAAGAAGACCACCTGGTTGATCTCGCGCCGGTC
>JANQGN010000268.1 GCA_028277295.1 Rhodospira sp. | reverse complement strand
CGGTGACCTGCATCGGCTGTGGCAGTACCTGGTGCATGGCGGCGTGGACAACGCCGAGCACTTTCTCCGCCGCGCCGCCGCCCTGATCGACGCCCCCGGATTCGCCGAGACATGGCGGGAGCCGGCGCCGCTGCCTCCGGCGGGGCTCCACGGCGCGGCTCCGGCGGCGGACGATGCGCGGCCCCGGGTGGCGATGGTGTTCTACCGCGCGCTGGCCCAGTCGGGGGATCTGGCGCCGGTGGAGGCGTTGCGGGCGGCCCTGGAGGCCGAGGGGTTGGCCGTCGCCGCGCTCCATGTCACCAGCCTCAAGGACCCGGTCGCCGCCGGGCTGCTGGAAACCCTGCTGGCCGAGCATCCCCCCGACCTGATCCTCAATCTGACCAACTTCGCCGTGGCCGCGCCCGGCCATGCCCGAAGCGGCCCCTTCGCCGGCCATGACGGGCCGGTGATCCAGGCGGTGCTGGCCGCCGGCTCGGCCGAGGCGTGGCGGGAGGGGATGCATGGCCTGATGGCCCGCGACATCGCCATGGCCGTCGCCCTGCCAGAGGTCGACGGCCGGCTGTTCTCCCGCGCCGTGTCCTTCAAGGGGCTGCGCCATTGGGACGAGGCCGCCCAGGTGGACGTGAACGGCCATGTGCCGGAGCCGGACCGGGTGGCCTTCGTCGCCGCCCTGTGCGCCGGCTGGGCGCGGCTGCGGCGAACCCCCGTGGCGCGGCGCCGGGTGGCCCTGGTGCTGGCCAACTACCCCAACCGCGACGGCCGGCTGGGCAACGGGGTGGGCCTGGACACGCCGGCGGGCACGGTGCGGGTGCTGGCGGCCATGGCGGCGGCCGGCTACGCCGTGGCCGAGGCGCCGCCCGATGGCGATGCCCTCATGGCCCGCCTGCGGGCCGGCCCCACCAACGCCCTGGAAGCCCGTGCCGGGCGCGCGGTTCGGGTGGTGCTGCCCCTGGCGGATTACCGCGCCGCCTTCGCCCGCCTGCCCGA
The DNA here is from genome assembly GCA_028277295.1 of Rhodospira sp. Lineage (GTDB taxonomy): Bacteria > Pseudomonadota > Alphaproteobacteria > Rhodospirillales > Rhodospirillaceae > Rhodospira. The sequence continues at coordinate 7,092 of JANQGN010000268.1, read as the reverse complement.
GTCGCTGCGGATCGCCGTCACCGCGCGCTGGGGCGGGCCGGAGGACGATCCGTTCTTCCTGCCCGGCCGCCACGGGTTCGCGCTGGCGGTCCTGGACCTGGGCGGTGTCGTGGTGGGCATCCAGCCGGCGCGCGGCTACAACATCGATCCGGTGACCAGCTACCACGATCCGGCGCTGGTGCCCCCCCACGGCTATATCGCGTTCTATGTGTGGTTGCGGGCGGTGTTCGGCGCCCAGGCGATCGTGCACATGGGCAAGCACGGCACCCTGGAGTGGTTGCCCGGGAAGAGCCTTGCCTTGTCCGCCGACTGCTGGCCCGAGGCCATCCTCGGCCCCCTGCCCCATCTTTACCCCTTCATCGTCAATGACCCGGGCGAGGGCACCCAGGCCAAGCGCCGCGCCCAGGCGGTGATCGTCGATCACCTGACCCCACCCCTGACCCGCGCCGAGACCTACGGCCCCTTGCGAGACCTGGAACGGCTGGTGGACGAGTACCACGAGGCGGCGGGGGTGGATCCGCGCCGCCTGCGGGTGCTGCGCGAGGAAATCCTGTCGCTGGCCGAGGTGAGCGGCCTGGCCGAGGACCTGGGCCTGCCGGCGGCCCGCCGGGACTGCGACGCGGCGGCGGCCCAGGCGCTGGCGGCGCTCGACAATCATCTGTGCGAGTTGAAGGAACTCCAGATCCGCGACGGTCTGCATGTGTTCGGCGTCTCACCCGAGGGCGAGCAGCGCGTTGATGTGCTGGTGGCGTTGGCCCGGCCGCCGCGCGGGGCCAGGGCCGAGGACGCCTCGCTGATCCGGGCCCTGGCCGAGGACCTGGGGATGACAGGCCCCGGGAAGCCGCCCTTCGATCCCCTGGACACGGAGGACCTGGGCCGCCCCTGGACCGGCCCGCGCCCGGCGGCGCTGGCGAATCGGGCCGAGGGCGCGTGGCGCTCCGCCGGGGACACGGTGGAGCGGCTGGAGGCCCTGGCCCAGGCCCTGGTGGCCGGCACCGCCGAGGCCAACCCCGCCGGGATCGCCACCCGGGCGGTGCTGGACCACATCCGCGATCGGCTGGCGCCGGCCGTGGATGCCTGTGGGGCGGCCGAGATCGATGGCCTGCTGACGGGTCTGGACGGCCGCTTCGTCCCACCTGGCCCTTCGGGTGCGCCCACCCGGGGCCGGCCCGAGGTGCTGCCCACCGGCCGCAACTTCTTCTCCGTGGACAGCCGCACCGTCCCCACGCCCTCGGCCTGGACCCTGGGATGGCGTTCGGCCACCCTGCTGATCGAGCGCTACGTGCGCGACAACGGCGACTGGCCGCGCGCCGTGGCGTTGTCCGCCTGGGGCACCGCCAACATGCGCACCGGCGGCGACGACATCGCCCAGGCGCTGGCGCTGATGGGCACCAAGCCGCGCTGGGAGGCGGCCACGGGCCGGGTGGTGGGCTTCGAGATCCTGCCGCTGGCGCTGCTGGACCGGCCGCGCGTGGACGTCACGGTACGTATTTCCGGCTTCTTCCGCGACGCCTTCCCGGCCCAGGTGGACCTGATGGATTCAGCGGCCCGGGCGGTGGCGGCGCTGGCCGACGAGCCCGCCGACATGAACCCCCTGGCGGCGCGGGCGCGGGCCGACGCGGCACGGCTGGCGCGCGATGGCCTGGACGCGGACGAGGCCCGCCGCCGCGCCAGCCATCGGGTGTTTGGCGCCCGCCCCGGGGCCTATGGGGCCGGTTTGCAGGCCCTGATCGATGAAAAGGGCTGGGAGACCGACGCCGACCTGGCCGCCGCCTGGCTGGCCTGGGGCGGCCATGCCTATGGGGCGGGCGCGGCCGGCGCCGAGGCCCGGGGGCTGCTGGAGGAGCGCCTTTCTCGGGTCGATGCGGTGGTCCACAACCAGGACAACCGCGAGCACGATCTGCTCGATTCGGATGACTACTACCAGTTCGAGGGTGGCATGGCGGCGGCCGTGCGCGTGCTGTCGGGCCGCGCGCCCACGGTCTACCACGGTGACCACAGCCGGCCCGAAAAACCGCGCATCCGCACCCTGGAGGAGGAGATTGCCAGGGTCGTGCGTGCCCGCGCCGCCAACCCCAAGTGGATCGCCGGGGTCATGCGCCACGGCTACAAGGGCGCCTTCGAGATGGCCGCCACCGTGGACTACCTGTTTGCCTTCGCCGCCACCGCCCGCTGCGTAAAGGATCACCACTTCGATCTGCTGTTCGACGCCTATCTGGAGGACCCGGCGGTGCTGGCGTTTCTGCGACGGTCCAACCCAGACGCACTGCGCGAGATGGCCGCGCGCTTCCAGGAGGCGCTGGACCGGGGTCTGTGGCGCTCGCGCCGCAACGACCGGGCGGACCGGCTGGCGGCGCTGTTGACCGGAGACACAGGCTCGTAGGGCTTTTCTGGCCCTACGCTTCGTCCGACCGCGCCAACGCCGCGTGGGCCGTCTCCACCGCCTCCTCGATGGTCGACGCGAAGGTCACCAGCGGCGGCCGCACGCCATGGGTCAGCAGGTCGCGGCGCACACCGGTGGAGGCGCCGCTCAGCACCACCCGCACCCGCGCCCGGTCGGCCTTGCGGGCGAGGCCATGCAGGGTATTGGCCGCCGACGAGTCGATAAAGGGCACGCCCGTGAAGTCCAGCACCAGCGCCTTGTGGGCGTCGGCGATGCGGTCCAGCACCGAACCCACCGTGGAGGCCGCGCCGAAGAAGAAGGCGCCGCTGATGCGATAGACGACCACGCCCGGATCGGTGGCGGCGTCCGCGTGATAGGGGGTCCGTTCGGCGGGGGTGCCGTCGGCGCGGTCCTCGGCGACCGGAGGAACATGGGCCTCCACCGAGATCGATCGGGACATGCGGTGGATGAACAGCAGCGCGCCGAGGGCGAACCCCACCACGATGGCCTCGGTCAGATCGCGGAACACGGTCAGCAGGAAGGTGACCAGCAGCACCGCCGCATCCCCCCGGCTGGCCCGCAGCAGGGTGAGGAACGCCTCCTTCTCCACCATGTTCCAGGCGATGATGGTCAGCAGGCCGGCCAAGGCCGCCAGCGGGATGAACGACGCCAGCGGCGCGGCCACCAGCACAAAGGCCAGCAGCACCAGCGCGTGGATGAGTCCGGCGACGGGACCATGGGCGCCGGCACGGATGTTGGTCGCCGTCCGCGCGATGGCGCCGGTCACGCACATGCCGCCCATGACCGAGGCACCCATGTTGGCCACCCCCTGGGCCACCAGCTCGCAGTTGGAGCGGTGGCGCCGCCCGGTCATGCCGTCGGCCACCACCGCCGAGAGCAGCGATTCGATGGACCCCAGCAGGGCGAAGGCGATGGCGTTGGGCAGCACCGCCTCGATCCGCGCCCAGTCCAGCGCGGGCATCGCCGGCAGGGGCAGGCCCTGGGGGATGCCGCCGAAATGGCTGCCGATGGTGGCCACCGGCAGACCGGCCAGCGCCGTGACCAGGGCGGCCCCGGTCACGGCGATCAACAGGCTGGGCCAGGCCGGCCGCCAGCGCTTGAGGGCGGCGATCATGGCGATGGTGCCCAGCGCCACCGCCACCGCCGCCGGCGTGACCGTGGGCAGGCTGTGCCACAGCACCGGGATCTTGTCGAACAGCGGCCCAGGTTCGGGGCCGCCCAGGGTCAGGCCCAGCAGGTCCTTGATCTGGCTGGCGGCGATGATCACGGCGATACCGGCGGTGAAGCCCACGGTCACCGGATAGGGGATGAACTGGATGTAGGTGCCCAGGCGCAGCAGCCCCAGGGCGACCAGGATCACGCCCGACAGCAGGGTGGCCAGAAGCAGGCCGTCGACCCCGTGCTGCTGCACCGTGCCGGCCACCAGCACGATGAAGGCGCCGGCCGGGCCGCCGATCTGGAAGCGGCTGCCGCCCAGCAGCGAGATCAGGAAACCGCCGATGATGGCCGCGTAAAGGCCCCGGTCCGGCGAGACGCCGGAGGCGATGGCGATGGCCATGGACAGCGGCAGGGCGACCACGGCCACGGTCAGCCCGGCGATGGCGTCGGCGCGCAGCTGGGCGAGTCCATAGCCCTCGCGCAACACGGTGATCAGCTTGGGAGTATAAAGCTCAAGGAAGGACGGCGGAGGCGCGGCACGCGAGACCGTGGTGGGGTGCTGGGAGGGCATGGGCGGACACCTTAAGGGCGGAAAAGACGTGCGGTCGCACGATTTTAGAGCAGGTTGCGTGATTTCTGAATCGCCTAACATGTTATAATGACTTGTTTTTCAAGCGAATCGTTGTCGCGATCTGTCCCAGATCGCTCGGGATTTGCTTGTCTTGTGGCTTGGCTCGGCTCGATCGGCCTTGGCCTGACGGCATTCGGGGCGCGACCGTCGGCCGCTCGACGACGTAAGCCTACCGTCGCGCTGGCCGGCGGGTCACCGTGGTTAATCACTGCGATGGAGTCGCGGTAACGAAGAAGGACGGGACCGGCGACGCCCAACGGCTGCGTCAGCCGTCTCTGCTCCTGATGTCAGTCGAAACTACAAATGTATTTGGTGATCGTCGCCCGGAAAGAGCGCAGGGGTGGCATGTCAATACCTGGGCCGATGATGATTCCGCAGGAAAACACTTTCCACTTTCCACCTGATTTTATGATCAAGAGTTGATGGAGGTAGGCATTCCCGGTCGCTCCCCCTCCAACCAAGCTTTCTCCGATGTTCAACGGCCCCATGTAATCCCTGGGGGCAACGGAACAGACTGTCGTGCCATTGGCGGCGCGGAGCACACCCAGATAACAGTTATCGGCGTCATGGTAAAAAACGAGATGCGGCCCGTTCTTGGTCACGACCAGCCCGCACCCGTTCATCCCACCGGTTACGACGATCGTGCCATTGGCGGAGCCGGCCGGAACACGAACCTCTCCGACCCCTCTGTTGACCCACGGAAAAAAATAGTCGGTCGCGGTGCCGCCGCAGCTGACAAGAAGCCGTGTGACACCGTTGACGGTTTTTCCCTCCTTAAGGGTGCAAGGGCCGCCGTACTCACACCGAGAGGCGTTCGGAATCGCGGTTGTTCTGAACCCCTCGCGGGCATCGGCCATGAAATCATAGCGGTCGATCGCCTTTTCCGGATCTTGCCGAAAGTGGCTCAATGCGCTCATGGTGCTTCTCCTGACAGAGAACACGTCGCACGAGATAGGACCCGCACCCCCAAAACGCGACAACCCGTCATGATACCTCATGACGGGTTCATCACCGACGGAAAAGATGCCGACCTATCGATTCTCGCCTGCCCGTTTCGGTGACGGATCACGGAGATCGCTTCGCTGTCATGATCCGTTACGCGGCGGCGCGGGTCCAGTAGGTGTCGAACGGCAGCGGATCGTAAAGGCGGCCCAGGGCGTCGGCCATCTCGTCGCGGCGCACACCCAGGGCCAGGGCCCAGCGGTTCATATCGTCGGCGGGCAACCGGACATGTCCTGCCTCGATGTCGGTCACCAAGGCTTCGGTGACACTCAACAGCTGCTCGGCCAGTTCAGCGCGGGTGATCTCTTGGCTCTCGCGTAGGTTGCGCAAATACAGACCGCCCGCACGCAGACGGCCCCGCGCCTCGGCGCTCAATTCCAGACCTTCCTCGGTCATGCCCACGGCATCCTCCAGGATCAAGTAACGGATCAGGATGGTTCCGGGGAAAAAAGGTAACGGGTTCGTAGGAGACATGTCTCGCATCGCCGTCGCATGGCTGTCATGCAACAGACACATTTCTTGGCAACGCCGGAGTCTCCAGGGTATGACGCATACCCCGCTCACCGTTCCAGGAGCGCGACAAAACCACGGTTGAGACTCCCGCTCAAGCGTTCTTTCGGATACCGTTCCTTCGAATGAGACCGGCCCGCGACCGGCCCGATGCCGACGCCAGACCGGCCGTCACGGCGCGCCCGGCGGCCGCTCAGGCCGCCGCCGGCAGGTGATCGCGCCCATGGGGCGCGGCGAGGTCCAGCACCGGCCCGAGCGGCACCACCCCGGTAGGATTGATGGTGCGGTGACTGGCGTAGTAGTGGGTCTTGATGTGCGTCATGTTCACCGTCTCGGCCACGCCGGGCACCTGGTACAGCTCGCGCACATAGCCCCAGAGATGGGGCAGGTCGGCCACGCGCCCGAGATTGCACTTGAAGTGGCCGTGGTAGACGGGATCGAAGCGGACCAGGGTGGTGAAGGCGCGCCAGTCGGCCTCGGTGATCCGGTCGCCCACCAGGTAGCGGTGCGTCCCGAGATGCGCCTCCAGGGCTTCCAGGGTTTCGAACAGGGGCGTGACCGCCTCCTCATGGGCCGCCTGGGTGGTGGCGAAGCCGGCCTTGTAGACGCCATTGTTGAGGGTGTCGTAGAGCCAGGCGTTCATCGAGTCGATGGCCGGGCGCAGCGGCTCCGGGTAGAGATCCGGCCCCGAGGCCAGCGCCCCGAAGCCGTGATTGAACATGCGGATGATCTCGCTGCTCTCGTTGTTGACGATGGTGCCGCGCACCCGGTCCCACAGCACCGGCACGGTCACCCGTCCGGAGTAGCCCGGATTGGCGGCCGTGTAGACCTGATGCAGGAAGCGGGCCCCATGGACCGGGTCGGCGCCCTCGGGCAGTTCCCAGCCGTTCTCAAGCATCAGGGGGTCCACCACCGAGACCCCAACGGCGGTGGCGAGCCCCTTGAGGGCGCGGACGATCAGGGTCCGGTGCGCCCAGGGGCAGGCCAGCGAGACATAGAGGTGATAGCGCCCCGCCTCGGCGGCGTGGGGGGTGGACCCGTCCGCGCTCACCCAGGCGCGGAAGGCGCTGTCCTGGCGCCGGAAGCGACCGCCCGTTGAGGCCGTCTCATACCACTGATCATGCCAGACGCCGTCGATCAACAGACCCATCGGTACCACTCCTCTCCTGGTGTTCCGGCGACCACCGGTCAGGTGAGGTCCGTGGCGGCGTCTCTCAAGGCACAGGGCTCCGAACCCGGATGACAGATCCGTCAGGTTGCTCGTCTCCGTTGGAGATCCTTCGCGTCTTGCGGACGCTCAGGATGAGGACTTTCACTTTTTAAGGGCTTCATCCTGAGGAAGCGGAGCGACCGAAGGATCTCCATCGATGGTCCTGACCCTCTCGGA
>JANQGN010000266.1 GCA_028277295.1 Rhodospira sp. | reverse complement strand
GATGCCGGTGTCCACCAGGGTCCAGCCGTCGCCGTCCTCCAGGGCCCACAGGTTGATATGGTCCAGCGCGAAGGGCAGCGGCATGCGCAGCCACAGGACGCCGGGTGCCACCGGGATGACCGCGCCGGGCGCCGGAGGATCCGGGAACGGGAAGGTCAGGCCGTCCTCGGCCAGCGGTGGTGGTGTCTGGGTCATGCTCCTGGGCATAGCGTGCCTGGCCGGGCTTCGCAAGCGGGCGGGTGGCGGATATCATCGCGCGCATGACGGGCACCCTGGAAGACCCCACGGCGCGGCCGCGCATCGGCATCGACCTTGGCGGCACGAAGATCGAGGGCCTGGCGCTGGACGGTGCCGGACGGGAGCGCGCGCGCCGCCGGGTGGCCACGCCGCGCGGCGACTATGAGGCCACGGTGCGGGCGGTGGCCGACCTGGTGGCGGCGCTGGAGCGGGAGACCGGCGCCAGGTCCGGCGGCGCGTCGGTGGGGGTGGGCATTCCGGGCACCCTCTCACCGGCCACCGGGCTGGTGAAAAACGCCAATTCCACCTGGCTGATCGGCCGGCCGCTTGACAAGGACCTGGCGACAGCGCTGCGCCGGCCGGTGCGAATGGCCAATGACGCCGACTGTTTCGCCTTGTCCGAGGCCAGCGATGGCGCCGCCGTTGGCGCGCGGGTGGTGTTCGGAATCATCCTGGGGACGGGCGTGGGCGGCGGTCTCGTCGTGGACGGCCGCCCGGTGAGCGGTCCCAATGCCATTGGCGGCGAATGGGGGCACAATCCCCTGCCCTGGCCAACCGATGCCGAGCGGCCTGGCCCATCCTGCTATTGCGGCCTGTCGGGCTGCATCGAGACGTTCCTCAGCGGCCCCGGCCTGGCCGCCGACCACGCCCGGGTCACCGGGGCGCGCCTGGAGGGGCCGGAGATCGCCGCGCGCGCCGAGGCCGGCGACCTTGCTTGCCGCGACACCCTGTCGCGCTACGCCGAGCGTCTGGCCCGGGCCACCGCCACGGTGCTCAATGTGCTGGACCCGGAGGTCGTGGTGCTGGGCGGTGGGCTCTCCAACCTGCCGCTGCTGTACGAGGTCGTGCCGGCGGCGTGGCCGCGCTGGGTGTTTTCCGACACCGTGGCCACGGCGCTACGCCCACCACGGCATGGGGATTCGAGCGGCGTGCGCGGCGCGGCCTGGCTGTGGCCGGCGGCGCCGGCTGCCGGGATGGGGGAGACGGACGCCGACGGTCCGTCTCCATGACTCTTGACGCTGAAAACCGTCAGCGCGGGGCGATGATCATCTGGTCGGCGCGGGCACGGGCGCGCAGGTCCGGCCGGTACATGGATTCCACGAACACGCCCGGCAGGGTGAACACGCCCGGCGTCACGGCGCGCGCCAGATAGGCGATGGTGAACCCCGGCCGCTTGCGGGTCAGCGACACCGAGGCCACAAACCGGTCGTCCCGGATTTCGGTGTGCTCGGCGGGAGTCAGCGCCGGCAGCCAGTCCAGCCCGGCGACGGAGCGCCCCTCGCCGACGGCGGCGTTCTCCAGCACCAATCCGGCCGGCAACAGGTCCACCACCAGGGCGTGGTGGGCGTGGTCCTCGCCCAGCGCCGCCGGCGTCAGGGCCTCGCCCGAGATCAGCGCCACCATCAGATCGCTCTGGTCGATCCGCTGCGGATCCACCCGCCGGCCCTCCAGGTCGTAGAAGGACCGGGTGATCGCCAGGCCGTTGGACAGGGCCGGGGGCGGCTCCACCGGGATACCGTCGCCCATCACCACCATAGTGGTGGCGGCGTCGCCGGTGTTGGCGATGGTGACACCGGCGGCCACCTCGTCCAGCCCGGGGGTCAGCAGGGCCGTCCCCGGCGACAGGGCGTACGACGGCGTGCCGGTCACAGACACCGACAGCGGCCCCTGGCGCTCCTGCAGGGCATGGGCGGCGAGCAGCAGGCGGGCCTGCTCCTGGGTGCTGAGATGGCGCCGGCCGAGGCGGGCCTCGGCCAGGGCCTCGGCCGCCCCCAGCGCATCGCCCTCGTTTGCCTCGACCATCAACGCCACCGTGGCCGCCGCGTCGCGCAGGGCCGAGCCATAGGGATCCTGGGGCCGGCGATCGCGCGCCTCCGGATCGGTCAGCCCCGACAGATGCAGCATGGGCGACAGCGCGGCGTCGAAGGCCGAGGCGGCGCGGTTGGTGTCGCCGATCATGGCCAGGGCGGCCCCCAGATGGGCGCGGGCCAGCGGCGCCGGCATGCGGTTCAGGTAGACGTCATGCACGTACCGCAAGGCACCCGGGTCGACCGCCCCGGCCCGGGCCAGCACGTAGAGCGCATAGGCGCGCGCCGGCAGGGCATCCTCCGGGTAGTCCAGCCCGACCACGGCGTCTTCCAGGAACCGAAGCGCCCGCTCCAGCGCGAAGGCGGGCACCCGGTGACCGGTCTCGTCGGCCCGCAGCAGGAACTCGGTGGCATAGGCCGACAACCACTCGGCCCGCTCGCCCCCGCCCCACAGGCTGAACCCGCCATCGGCGCGCTGCATACCCACCACGTGGGCAATGGCGCCGTCCACGCGTCTGGCCAGCCAGTCCGGATCCTCCGCGTCGGCCAGGCCGGCGGCGGCGGCCACGTCCGACAGGACCAGCAGCGGCAGGGCACGGCTAACGGTCTGCTCGACACAGCCGTAGGGGTAGCGATCCAGGTCGCGGAGCAAGCCCGACACCCCGAGGTTGGGGAGGGAGGACAGGCTCACCGACAGGCTGGCGGTCTCGGGCGCGAAGCCGCTGACCTGGTCGGCCTCCAGGGTGACGCTCTGCCCGGGTGCCAGGCGGCTGGCCACGGCACGGGTCTCGCGGGGGACGGCCGGGCGCACCGACAGGCCCCAGTCCTGGCTCAGACTCTCGCCATCGGGTGCCGTGACGGTCAGGGTGAGCCCGCCGCCGCCGATGCGTCCGCCCTTCAGGGTGGTGACATGGGTGGCGCGCCCCCCGGCCTCGATGGGCAGGGTCGCCCGCGCGTTGGAGGCGATGGTCACCCCACCCCGGCCCTCCAGCGCCACGATCCAGTCGCCGGCCGGTCCCTCCAGGTTGTCCAGGGTGACATGCACGGCGGCGCGATCCTCGGGGGCCAGGAAGCGCGGCAGGGTCACCAGGGTCACCATGCGGTCGCGGATGGTGACCTCGGCCTCGCCGTGGCCCACCCCCCGGGCGTCATAGGCGGCGGCCATGACACGGACCCGGCCGTTGAAGGCCGGGAGGTCAACGGTCACCGTGGCGCGGCCGTCCTCGTCGAGGGCGATGGGGCCGGAGAAGAACGATAGCGGCTTGACGGTCTTGTCGGGCAGGCCCGGGGCATGACGGCCGGCGGCGTCACCACCGCCGCGCAGCCGGCCCGGCGTGGCATCCCGGCCATCGATGAGCGCGCCATAGGCATCCCGCATCTCCACGCCCAACCGGCGCTTGCCCAGGAACACCCGATCCGGCTTCGGCGTGGCGAAGCCCGTCAGCTGAAGGATCCCCTCGTCCACCACGGCCACCGTCACACGCGTGTCGGGGCCGGCGTTGGCCACGGACAGCGGGATGGTCAGCGGCCCGCGCGGGCGGATGGTCTCCGGCGTCTCCAGCGTGACATCAAGGGTGCGCTCGGCCATGTCCACGGCCAGCCAATGGGCGCCGACGGCCCGGCCCGGGCCACGCGCCGTGTCCGTGCCCGGACGGAACAGGGTGGCCAGCACATAGACGCCCGGCCCCCAGTCCTCGGTTACCGGCAGCCACACGTCGGCGCCCGCCTCGGGCACCGAGATGGTGGTGGTGTACAGCACGTCCTGGGCGGCGATGGTGACCAGGGCCTCGCCGGCGAAGGGCGGATCGAGGGCCACGCGGGCCCGCTCGCCCACCCGATAGGTGTCCCGTTCGCTGGTCAGGCGCAGGGTGTCCGGTGTGTCCTCCGACCCGGGCGCCGCGACCCGCCAGCCGGCGGTGAAGCGCTGGCTGGACGCGGCGCCGCTCTCCAGGTCGGCCACCTCCAGGCGATAGCGGCCCCAGTCCACCGGCAGGGCGACCTCCACGGTCCCGTCGGCGCCGGTGGTCAGGTCGCGGGCCTGGATGCGGCGGTCGCGCACCGTGGCCCGATAGCGCCAGCCGTCGCCGTCGTTGTACCACTGGTAGTCCCAGTCCTCGGCGTACTGGATCAACCGCAGCGACCGCCCCGGCAGCGGCCGGCCCGCCTCGTCCACGGCCAGCACCCGATAGCGGGCCTCACCGCCCTCGGTGACCCGATCGCCCTCGAAGAGTGGATCCAGCCCCACCAGGGTATCGGTCAGGCGGATCGGCAGGGACACGGTGCGGTTGGTGGGCCGGCCGCCCGGCTCCAGCACCGTCACCCGGACCAGGGCGCGCAGCGGCTGGGAGGAGTCGGGCACGGTCTCAAGGGCCGCCTCGACCCGGGTTTTGCCCTGGTCGTCGGTGTCGGCAATGGTCAGGTCCGTGCGTCGGGGGTCGAAGGTCTCGGTTACCAGGCCGAAGTGATAGTCAGTGTGGGCGTCGCCGAACGGGCGGTCGGCGCGCGTGAGGATCATCTCCGCCTCGGCGGCCAGGCCGGCGCCGGGGGCGCCATAGAGATAGCGTGCCTCCACCGCCACCGGAACGACGGTGCCCGGACGCAGCACGGTCTCGCCGGGCGCGTCCAACAGCACCTCCATGCGCGCCGGCACGAAGTCCTCGATCTGCACCGAGACCTCGCCCACAGGCGGGCCCTCCGGCTCCACATGAGCGGTGATGGTCCAGGCGCCGGTGCGCGCGGCGTCGCTGGTGGGGATGTCGATCGCCGCGCCGCCGCCAGACTCCGTGGTCACCACCCGCCGGAACACCTCGACCCCGTCCGGCCGCTTGACTGTCACGGTCAGTGGCACGCCGGCCACCGCCAGGGCGCGGTCGTCGCGCAGCAGGGCCATGGCGTGGATGGTCTCACCGGGCCGGTAGATGCCGCGCTCCAGGTACAGGAAGGCATCCAGTGGCCCGGGCGCCACGCGGCCGCCCACGCCCCGGTCGGACAGGTCCAGGGCCGGCCGGCCCAGGTCCAGGACCGCGTGATCGGCGCCGTCCTGGCCGCGCGCCACCACGTGGCTGGGGGTGGCGCCACCCTGGCCGCGCAACAGGCCGGCTGGCAGCCGCGCCAGGCCCTGGGCGTCGGTCACGGCGCTGCCCAGAACGGCGTTGTCGCGGGCGATCAGGTCCACGGTCACCCCGGCCAGGGGCCCGGCCGTCTCGAGCGAGCGGGTCGAGACCACCAGATCCCGGTCGCCATGGTAGGTCTGCAAGCCGATGTCGGTGACCATGACCCACTGCGTGGGACGGTCCCGCCAGTGCTCGGTCTCGCGGGCGGCGATGGTGGCCACCACGGCGTACAGGCCCGGCTCGGGATCGGGCACCGCCGCGGCGAAGGGCACGGCGGCGCCCTGCTGCTGGTTGGGCACGAAGGGGGTGTCCATCTCGCCGGACCAGACGAGGACGCCCGCCTCCTCGCGCAGGTGATACAGCTCCCAGCCGCGCAGGTGCTCGAACAGGGTGTTCTCGCGCAACGCCTCGGCCAGGCCCCGGAACGGCACGCGGTAAACCTCCAGGGCGATGCGCTCGACATTGACCACCTGAAGCGGCAGTCCCTGGCTCCCCCGCGCCGGCAGCACGTGCCCCTCGCCGGCGAAGGCAATACGCGCCTCGCGGTTGGGGATATCCACGGACCAGGAGACGGTGTCGGCAAGCCGGGCACCACCGGTCAGCGGCAGCCCCTCGCGCAGGGTCACGGCCAGATCCAGGCCGTGACGGAAGCCGGACAGGCACAGGGCGTCGCCGTCGGGTCGGGCGATCACCTCCTCGGCCGGGGTCAGGGCAACGAAATCGGCGTAGCGGACCGAGCCATCGCCGAGGGGATCGTGGGTGAAGGTTACGCACAGTTCGGGCACATCCCGCTCGATGCGACCGCGCACGGCCACCGGCACGGGCTGGCCCCCGGTCGCCTGGGTCAGGTCGTCCCGCAGGTCGGCCTCGTCGCCGAAGGCCAGCGCGGCCTGCAACACCGGCACGGCCAGATCCGCGCGGCCGGTGTCGACGGCCGTCCGGGCCAGCAGAGCCAGGGCCGCCTGACGATCGTCGTCCCGGTCGGCCGTTATCCAGGCGGTCCAGGCCGCCATGAGCCCGCGTCGGTCGGAGATGTCGGCGCCCAGGGAGAGGCGCGCAAGCCAGCGCCAGCGGTCCGAGTCGTCATCACCGCCGGCGTCCATGTAATCCTCAAGCGCGGCGATGGCCCCCCATCGGTCCTCGGCGTCGGCGGCCGCGCGGGCACGGGTCAGGGCGGCGTCGCGGGCCTCCCACCCCTCGTCCCCCTCGGTCCGGTCGCGCAGGTCGCGGGCGAACACCCGGGCCTCGGCGGACAGGGTTCGTAAGTCCTCGATGGTCTCCAGGTGGGTGACCAACGGCGACTGGGACGCGGGAAGGTCATGCGCGCGTGCAGGGGCGCCCGCGCCAAGCCCCACCATCAGCACGGCCAGCAGGATCACCATCGGGATCATTGTCGCGGCGGCCCCACAAGCGCGGGCAAGGCGCCGGGGATAAGGCAACGAGCGGCGCGGGACGGCACCGGAAAACGTAGCGAGTCGAGCTGGCTGTTCACGCATGGCGCGTCCCCCTGGTTCGCCCCCCGTTTTCGCCGCGTGCCATTCGTTGAGGGCGGCCTTACATTATGCAGCGATTGTGGCAAAGATTCGCGCCGTCGCCGACCCTGATCCACGGCCGCCATGACCATGAAACACATGGGGGGTTAGAGCCCGTCCGGAAAGTCTGGGGAACCGCAATATAGTGTGTGCCGGTGCCCGAATCGCATGCCGTATGGGGTGTTTTGCAAGGCTTTCCGGACAGACACTTAGAGCAAATCCCGAGCGATCTGGCACAGATCGCCCTGGAAGATCTTTTGGGGACAATTTGCTTGAAAAGCAAATTGTTAGAGCATGTTGGGCGATTCAGGCATCGCGCAATATGCTCTAGAATCACATCAGGCTGCGACGAGCAGGACTCATCGCAGCCTGATATAGGTAGACTTCCGATCCGGACAAAAGAATGCGGACTGCATCTTTTGTCCGGATCAGGGCACGAGATCCTAAGGTCGCCGGATCAGTTCTGGAACATCACTTCCACGCGACGGTTCAGGCGCTCGACCACGCCGTCTGGGGTCGGGACCATCAGGCGCTCTTCACCGTAGGCCTCCAGGCGCATGACCTCGGAGGCGATACCACGCGCGGCCAGCGCGCGGGCGACGCTCTCGGCGCGGCGCTCGGACAGCACGATGTTGTAGTCAGAGGAGCCGGAGGTGTCGGTGTGGCCGACCACCAGCACGCGCGGCGGCACGACCTGCTGGTACTGACCAGCGACGTCGTCGAGGGTCACCATGGCCTCGGCGTCCAGCTGCGAGGAGTCAAGGTTGAAGTAGACCATGAACGGGGTCGGCATGGCCGGGGTGGCCAGCTGGTTCATGGCGATCTGGAAGTTCTGCATGCAGGCCTCGATGTCGTCCGGCTGACGGTCTTCCTCGGCTTCCTGCATCCAGCAGTCGAACATCGCCTGCGCGCGGGCGGCGACCGGCGGGTTGGCCTCGGCGGCGCCCTGGCCCATCACGCCCATCAGGTCGTTGCGGGCGGCGGCCAGTTCATCGACGTACTTGGCGGGGATGTCGCGCTCTTCCATGGCGGTGGGCGCCGGGGCCTCGCCCATGGCGGCGGCCTTCGCCTTGGCGACAAAGTAGGCGGTGTCCGGCCAATCGCCCTCGTTGGCTTCGCTGGCGGCCAGTTCGGCGTATTCGCTCTGCAAGGCGGCATGGAACGGGCCACCCATGTTCTCCATGCCACGCGCCCCGTCAACGTCCCACCTGTTCGCGCAAGCGGACAGGAGGCCAGCCGCGGCAACCGCGATGATCACCTTCTTCATCATTTTAGGCATCTCCTCCATCACCTGATCAGATGGGCGGCCGC
>JANQGN010000153.1 GCA_028277295.1 Rhodospira sp. | reverse complement strand
CGTGATCTTCTGGCACGCCATCACCGGGGAGTGGAAACAGTACATCCCCACGCGCCGGGGCATCATGGCGGTGGTGCAGTACTACACCACCGGCATCCTCGACACCTCGGTGCCCCATCCCTACAAGAAAACCCGCATGGCCAAGCACAATCCGCTGCAGCGGCTCGCCTACCTGGCCTTCAACGTGCTGATCTCGCCGGTGATCTGGATTTCTGGCCTGCTCTACATGTTCTACAATGAATGGGTCCAGACCGGACTGGACGGACCGGTCACCCTGGGCGACGTGGCCTTCGTGCACACGGCGGCCGCTTTCGCCATGCTGATCTTCTTCGTCGGGCACGTGTATCTCGCGGCCTTCGCGGGCAAGCCGTTCTATGCGTACCTGAAGGCCATGCTGACCGGCTATGACCTGCTGTACGTCGACCCGAACGACCCGCCCGACCCGAGCCGGCGCGCGCCCAACCGGTGCGGGTGACGAGCACGGCACGGCGCGCCGCCACGTCGCGCGGCGGTCGCCACTGCCGTGACCGCGAGCCGGGGCCGCGCGACGACGGCGCGGCCCCAACACCTGTCCGGAGCGTGTCTACTCGGCGCGCACGGCGTCCAGCGCCGTCTGGAGGCGGTCGATGATGGCCGGGTCGGTGCCCTTGTTGCAGGCCAGCGACATGACCGTCTCCTTGATGGTCACCACCGGCGCCAAACCCTCGAGTCCCTGCTGATCCGCCAGGTAGGGACCGAGCTGGGAACCGGTGGCCCAGAAGTCGATTCGGCCGTTGGCCAGCTTGGGCGCGTTGAACGCGTCCTGCGACGCGGTGTCCACACGGAAGCCCTCGGCGATCAGGTACTCGGCCACGGCATCACCGTGATAACCGCCGATCTTGTAGGGTCGGGCATCCTCCAGACTGGTGATGGCCGGGCTGTCGGCGCGGGCCAGCAGCACCCAGTCATTGTCGACCAGGGGTCCGACCCACAGAAATTTGTCCATGCGCTCGGGGGTTTCGGTGGTGCTGTAGACACAGGCGCTGGCCGTGGTCAGGGCGGTGTTGTAGGCCCGCGCCCACGGCAGCAGTTCCAGGGTATAGGTCACCCCGGCCTTGTCGAACGCGGCTTTTAACAGGTCCGTGGCCATGCCGGTGATCTCGCCATGGTAGGTCATGTTGAAGGGCGGGTACTCTTCGGTGACGAGTCGGATGTCGGCGGCCTGGGCCGTCGCGGGCACAAGACAAGCCGCGACGGCGGCAAGGAACGCATGCTTCATGGGTGGGCACTCCCTGAGACGTCGAAAATCTGTGATTGCTTTAT
The DNA here is from genome assembly GCA_028277295.1 of Rhodospira sp. Classification (GTDB taxonomy): domain Bacteria; phylum Pseudomonadota; class Alphaproteobacteria; order Rhodospirillales; family Rhodospirillaceae; genus Rhodospira. The sequence continues at coordinate 11,543 of JANQGN010000153.1, read as the reverse complement.
TGAGGAATCGCACCTGACTGACCGCCCCGTTCGACGCAGTGGTAGGCCAAGGCGCGCCGTCGATACCACCTCGGTTCCGTGACAGTCCGACGGCCCATCCGGGATCCCAATGGAACGGGATCCCTCGGGGACCTGGACCCGTCCCATCGAAACCGGCACCATGCGCGGCTATTCTCCTCGTTCCGAGACAAGGACCGCCCCGCCCATGACCACCGCCAGTCCGCTTGCCGCCCATCCCCTCGACTCCTGGGATGATCTCCTCGACATGAACGGGCAACTGTCCGAGGACGAGCGCATGATTCGTGACAGCGCCCGCGCCTACTGCCAGGACAGGCTGATGCCCCGCGTCCTGACCGCGCATCGCGAGGAACGCTTCGATCCGGAGATCATGACCGAGATGGGCGACATGGGCCTGCTGGGCCCCACGGTGCCCGAGGCCTGGGGCGGCGCCGGGGTCGGTCATGTGGCCTACGGCCTGATCGCCCGCGAGGTCGAGCGCGTGGACAGCGGCTATCGGTCGGCCATGAGCGTGCAGTCGTCGCTGGTCATGCACCCCATCCTCACCTATGGCACCGAGGATCAGAAGCGCGCCTGGCTGCCGCCGCTGGCCCGGGGCGAGAAGGTGGGCTGCTTCGGTCTCACCGAGCCCGACCACGGCTCGGACCCGGGCGGGATGAAGACCCGCGCCGAGAGGATCGACGGCGGCTATCGCCTGACCGGGTCGAAGATGTGGATCACCAACAGCCCCATCGCCGACGTGGCCGTGGTCTGGGCGCGCTCGGACGCCCACGGCGGGCGCATCAAGGGCTTTCTGGTGGAGCGCGGCGCGAAGGGCTTCTCGACACCCAAGATCGAGGGCAAGTTCTCCTTACGCGCCTCCGTCACCGGCGAGATCGTCCTGGACGGCGTGGAGGTCCCCGAGGACGCGCTGCTGCCCGGCGCCGCCGGCCTGTCCGGGCCGTTCGGCTGCCTCAACAAGGCGCGCTACGGCATCGCCTGGGGGGTGCTGGGCGCCGCCGAGTTCTGCTGGCACGCGGCCCGGCAATACACCCTGGACCGCAGCCAGTTCGGCCGCCCGCTGGCCGCCAATCAGCTCATTCAGAAAAAGCTCGCCGACATGCAGACCGAGATCACCCTGGGCTTGCAGGCGGTGCTGCGGGTGGGCCGGTTGGTGGACGAGACCCGCGCGGCGCCCGAGGCCATCTCGCTGGTCAAGCGCAACAATTGCGGCAAGGCGCTGGACATCGCCCGCATGGCCCGCGATATGCACGGCGGTAATGGCATCAGCGACGAGTTCCACGTCATCCGCCATGTGATGAACCTGGAGACCGTCAACACCTACGAGGGCACCCACGATATTCACGCCCTCATCCTGGGCCGTGCCCAGACGGGGTTGCAGGCGTTCACGGGATAGGGCGGCGACTATACCAGCGGCGGATGAGTGTGACTCATCCGCCCCGGACGCCCTTCGGGCGTCCATCATAAGAAGCTGGCACCGCGAAGCGGTGCCAGGGCCGCACCGGCCCGCTCCCCCCACCCGGCCACCCCAAGCATACTGTCGTGGGTGGCCGGGTGGGGGAGCGGGCCGGCCACGGACTGCAACGGTCATGGTTAATGACCGTTGGTATCAGAGGACCGATCTATGAGGTTTCATGGATTCGAGGGAGATCCTTCGCGTCCTGCGGACGCTCAGGACGAGGATTATCAGTTTTTAGGTGCCTCATCCTGACGGAGCGGAGCGAAGAAAGGATCTCCATCGATGACCCACACCCTGTCGGATCGAACGTCATGAACGATCGTCCATCCGAGTTCGGAACCCTGCATGACTATTCACTAGATTGTCCCGCTGAGGCCAGAGCTTGTAAGATAATAGTGGAAGGATTCCGGGATCTTGCTATGAATGCTTGCCAGGACGGTCTACAATCTTACGTTATCCCCCGGGCACGGGTGAATAGCATGCAGGACCATCCGCTGGATACCCTGCCGTCCGGAACCGCCTGCTCGTCAACTCTTCCCGCGATCGCCTTGGGCATGGCCAGCGGTTCTCCGCGGCCCATGCGGGAACCGCCCGCCGCCCGGGACCGCGAGGACGTCATGCTGGGGTGCCTGGATATTCCAGGGCTGGCGCGCCTCCTGGATGACATGCGCAAGGTCATCGGCCTGCCCATCGCCCTGGTCGACCGTGACGATCGTGTGCGCGTGACCGCACCGTGGCAGCGGCTGTGCGGCGGTTTCCTGCGGGCGCATGCGGACACCAGCGGCGCCTGTGCGGCGCATGACAAGGCTGTGACACGGCGCCTGGAAGCTGGCGAGGAGACCATCTCCGCGCCCTGCCCGCACGGTCTGATGGTCTGCGCCACGCGCATTGTCATCGATGACCAGCACGTGGCGACCTTGAAGGTCGGGCAGTTCCGGCTTGGCTCAGAGGACCCCGCGCCCCTTGACGCCCTCCGCCACCACCATGGATTTGCCGATACCGCCTTCCAGGAGGCCGTGGCCGAGGTCCCGGTCGTCGACCCGGCGCGACTGCCCGGCATCCTGGCCCTGATGCGCTCCCTGGCACGCCAGATCGCGGCCCACACCCGGGCCGAGGCACGCGCCCGCGAAGCCGCCGCGCGCGCCGAGGCCCTGCTGGCCGACCGCTCGGCCACCGTGCGCGATCTGCAGTACCGGCTAACCCGGATTGCCGAGCAGGTTCCCGGTGCCATTTTTCAGTATCGCCTGTTCCCTGACGGCACGTCTTGCTTCCCCTATGCCAGCGAGGGTCTGCGGGACATCTATGGCCTCAGTCCCGGCGACGTACGCACCGACGCCAGCCCTGTTCTGGCGGCGATCCATCCAGATGACGCCGCATGGTTGCGGGACTCGATTCGACGCTCAGCCCAGACCGACAGTGTCTGGCACGGCCAGTACCGCGCCCGCCATCCCGTCAAGGGCACCATCTGGCTGGAAGGACGGGCCACGCCGGAACGTCTGTCAGACGGCAGCGTGCTCTGGCATGGCCTGATTGTCGATGTCACCGACCGGGTGGAAACGGAGCGCTGCCTGCGCGACACCCAGGACCGCTACCGACTGGTCACCCAGGCGGTGCGCGACGGCACATGGGAGTTCGACCTTCGGACCGGGCAATGCAGCGTCGACGACCGATTCCAGGCCCTGCTGGGGATCCCGCCAGGCCAACACGAGCTGAGCGTCGACGCCTGGCTATCGGCGGTTCATCCCAACGACGTCAGGCCGCTTCGGAAGGGCTTGCGCGCCCAGTGGATGGCCGGCGAGACCATGCAAGTGGAGTATCGTCACCGAGGCGCCGACGGCGACTGGCTGTGGGTGGAGGTGCGCGGACGGGTTCTGGAGCGGGACTGTGGCTGGCCGGTGCACGTCGTCGGCACCATCCGGGACATTTCCTACCGAAAGACCATCGAGGCCGCCCTGCAGGACAGCGAAGCCCGCTTCCGGGGCCTGTTTGAACATGCGCCCATCGCCTATGTGGCGCTGGACGCGGCCGGACGGGTGGTCGACCTCAATCTGCCGCTGTGCCAGATGCTCGGCCGGTCCCGCGCCGACATCCTTGGCCAGGTGTTCGGAGCCTTCCTCGCCCCACAGACACGGTCCGCCGGGACCCAGCGCCTGGCCCGCGTGCTCCACGACGACCGCGCGCATACGGACCTGGAACTCCAGCCGACTCACGGCACGGTCCTGACCGTCCAGATGGTGAGCCAGGTCCAGCGCGACGATGAGGGAGCCTTCCTCAGGTCCCATTGCGTTTTGCACGACATCACCGCTCATGCTCACCTGGAAGCGCGTCTGGCGCGCTCCAACGCCGACCTCAGCCAGTTCGCCTATGCCGTGTCCCACGATTTGCGCGAACCCCTGCGTATGGTCTCGGGGTTCCTGGGTCTGATCGAACATCGCATGGGCCCAGCCATCGACCCAGAGCTGAGCGAGTTCCTGGGCTTCGCCATCGATGGCGCCCGCCGTCTCGATCGTATGATCCTGGATCTGCTGGATTACTCCCGTGTCGGCCGGGACGGCGACGAAGCGGTTCCCGTGGGCCTTTCCGATGTCATCGCCGAGGCCCTTGTCAACGTGAGCGCGGCCATCACCGACCGCGCCGCCCGCATTGACGTGGCCGCCTCCCTGCCAACGATCCGGGGACGTCGCCCCGATCTGGTCCGGCTGTTCCAGAACGTCATTGGCAACGCCATCAAGTTCGTTCCGGCCGACCGCACCCCAGAGGTGACGGTGCGGTGCCGGGAGGCCAGCCCCGTCCTCTGGCGGATCACGGTCATGGACAACGGCATGGGTATCCCCATGGACATGCGTGATCGGGTCTTCGGGGTGTTCGAACGGCTGGTGCGGGAGGACGAGGTCGCGGGCACCGGCATCGGCCTTGCGTTGTGCCGCAAGATCGTCGAGCGCCACGGCGGCGAGATCTGGTTCGCCGACCCGCTGGATGACGCCACGGCCGGTGACGCGCGGGGCGGCGCTGTCCTGCACCTGACGCTACCCAAGCAATCGGCGGATGGCGCGGGTCCGGCCCTCGTGGACCCTCTCGACCGGGTCACACTGCTGGAGACCTTGAACACCCATCAGGTCCGTATCGCGGCGCGCTTGAAAAATCTCTCCGACACGATCCACCACCGTCACGGGGACGAGGCGACGGTGCGGGGCGAGCTTGATTTCCTGGTCAGCGAGGTGGAGCGCTACCGCGTTTTCGTGCACGCCAACGCCGAGACCATCTATGGCTATGGCCTGTCACGCGACGACCAGGATCCCCGGGCCGACGCCGACTCGCTGGTGTTCTCCGTGCATCAGGTCCACCGCACGATGGAAGACAATGACCTGGCGACGGCCGCGGGACAGAAGACGATCGCCCAGACCTTGAACACCTTGCTAAGGCACCTGCGCCGATCCCACGCCTGGCTGCAGCGGCGGCGCGCCGAGCGCCTCTTGGAGCGGCGACCCTCGGTCTCGGCGTCACCCGAAAGACCGATCGCCCTGCATCCGGCCCGCCCATGACGCCGGCCTCGTCAACCGGGCCCGCCCGGGACCCCGTCGCGACGGTTGGCCCTCAAGCAAACGTTCAGGGCAGAGTCACGGTAGTTTGGATTTCGCCGCGCAGGGCGCGCTCGACCGTCTCGACAGAGGCGGGCAGCGCACCATCTCCCGGCAGGGTGGTGCGTTGCGCTTGGCGGCGCGAGCGCACCACACAGCAGAAAGCCGTCGGTCAAGGTCACAGGCCACCGGTGTGAGAGCATGTTGCGGGACTTCTGAATCGCCCAACATGCTATAATGATTTGTTTTTCAAGCAAATCGTCCCCAAAAGCCCTTCCAGGGCGATCTGTGCCAGATCGCTCGGGATCTGCTCTAGGCGCGCTGATAGCGCCCAATATCCACGGCGTCGATCTGGTCCGGCAGCATGTAAATATCCGCGTAATGCTTCCACACCCCCGATCGCAGAAACAGATCGAACAGGTCGGGATCGATATGGTTGTCATTGCGCATGAAGCTCATGATCCTCAGCGCCTCGGACAGGGTCTTGGGCTTTTTGTAAGGGCGGTCCGTGGCGGTCAACGCCTCGAAAATGTCGGCGATGGCCATGATACGGGCCGGGATTGACATGTCGGTGGCCTTGATGCCACGCGGATAGCCGGTGCCGTCCATCTTCTCATGATGCCCGCCCGCGTACTCTGGAACCCGTCGCAGGGACTTCGGCCACGGCAGGCTTTCCAGCATGATGATCGTCTGGACGATGTGGTCGTTGATCTTGAAGCGTTCTTCCTCGGTGAGGGTACCACGCTTGATGGACAGATTGTAAATCTCGCCAAGATCGAACTGGTTGGCCGGCGCCAGCATGGTGAAGCCACGCGGGTTGTCCGCTGTGAGCGGTGGAACACCGCCGGGCCAGGCGACCACATGCTCGGGCTTGTCGTCCAGAAGGCGTTCCTCGGCGGGCAGCGGCCGGGGAGACACCCCTTCTAGGCGTTGTTCCTCGCCCTGAGACAGGCCCAGACGGTCGTCAAAGTGCCGGGTCCAGGTCTGCGCCCCGATCGCCCGCAGGCGCGCGACGCGCTCCTCGCTCATGAACTCGCCGCCAATGTTGCACTCGGCGACGAACGCATAGTCGTCCAGCAGTTGGCGGCGCCGTCCCTCACGGACCGCGACCGCGGCCGCGCGGTCCTCGCCAGCCAGCACCGCCCGGCATTCGGCAATCTCGGCGTCGCGCCAGAGCACCTCGAAGCGGGTGCGCACCTCGTGAATCCGGTTGTAGATGGTCTCCAGCTTGGTGGCCTTGTCCACCACGTACTCTGGGCTGGTCACCTTGCCGCAATCATGCAACCAGCTGGCGATATGCAGTTCGTACCATTCCTCCTCGCCCAGCGTGAAGTCGCGAAACGGGCCCTGGTCATCGTTGCAGGCGGCCTCGGTCAGTAAACGGGCCAGTTCGGGCACCCGGGAGCAGTGGCCGCCAGTATACGGCGACTTGGCATCGATCGCGCCAGCGATCAGTTCAATGAACGAGTCCATCAGCCTGCGCTGGGCCTCGAGCAACACCTGGTTTTCCAAGGCCACGCCGGATTGCGCGGCCAGGGCCTGGGCCACGGAAATCTCGGCATCCTCAAAGGGCCGAACGGCGCCGGTCAGTCGATCGCCGGCGTTGATCAGTTGCAGCACGCCGACGACCTCGCCCCTCCGGTTGGTCAGTGGCACCGCCAGCAGCGAGGTCGTGCGGTAGGCGTTCGCCGCGTCGAAGGCACGCGGTCCCGTGAAGTCGAACTCCTCGCTGTCGTAGACGTCGGGTATATGGACGGTCTTGCCGGTGAGCGCGACGTAGGTCGCCATGTTGGCGTGATTGGGCGTCCCACCCTGATCGTGAAGGGGCAGCGGCGCGAACGGAATGTGGTCGCCGCCGTCGCCGCCGAGGCGGATGCCGAGGCTGGTGTTGAGGATAATCGCGAAATCCAGCCGATCGGTCTCGTCGTCCAGCAGGTAGACGGTCCCCCCGTCGCTGTGACACAGCTCGGTGGCCGAGCGCAGGACGGTCTCGACCAGACGCCGGGGGCTTCGCTCCGAGCCCATCAGGATACCCAGGTCGATCAGGCGACCGCGCGTCTCCTCCAGGGTAGCGCGGCGCCGTTCCATGTCGTTGAAGGCCCCGATCACCTCGCCCAACTCATCCCGGCTCGGCACCGGCACATGGCGCACCACGCCCGGCTCGGGATCGGCGATCATCGCCTGATGCAGGCGCGTCAGCGGCCGAAAAATTAGCCATCCCGTTGTCAGCAACACCAACGCCATCAACGCCATGATCATCACAGCGGCGATCACCAGGTCAGCCATCACGCGTTCGCCCAGGGCCGCGGTCAGGCGATCCCGGTCGAAGGCCACCAGCAACGTCCCCATCTGTTTCTCGACGGTGCCGTCTCGATAAATGATGCGCGTGACCCGCAAGAGATCGATGTCGGCCTGAAGCGCCTCCGTCTCGCCAACCTCGACGAGCGGCTCGCCCTCCACATCCAGGATGGACAGCGCCCGCAGATCGGGATGCTCCGCCATGACCGCCGCGAACTGCCGTGTCAAGGCATCGTCGCGCTGCCAGAGGGGCGCCGCCAGCACATCGGCGTTGGTCGAGACAAAGGCATCGAGACGATGCGCCAGGTCGTCCACCGACGCACGGTAGGCACGCCACTCGATGACACCAAACACCAGCGTCATCACCAGCAGCAACGACGGCACGTAAACCCACAGCAGTTTGGCCCGCAAGGACACGGACCGCTGGCGACGTCCGGTCCGTGATCCGTTGACCAGCGTCCGATCGTGGCGGTCCCGTTCGCTTGGCGCCATGTCGCCCGGTTCGCTCATGGGGCCTCCGCCGCCCTACCCAGCAAGGTCGCGTCGATCCGGCTCACGGTCGGGTCCCCACCCTGGCGGGACCATGGCCTATGGCGGGCGTCGCCCGCCAGCATGCGCAGCCATGACGGCAAACCACGGGCACGCCTGACCATCGCCGGGGTCCTCTCTTACTGTCTGTCCGGAAAGCTGTCCGCAAAGCTCTGACCAACACCACACAAGGTAGATATGTCGGGGGCGAATACACAAATCATGGCAAACCTCGACACTTTGCGGCCGAGCTTTTCGACATCGGGGAACACCATCGAAATGGTAGCACATTTGCCATGGAAAGACAGGAAGCGGCCTATCTCAAGGTCGTCTAGCGCATGCCTCTTGCATACACATGCGGGTTATGTGGTGGATGCGCCCACTTATAAGGGCGGCACCGGAAGGAGGGGAGAAGAACACATGACCGCTGGCGCGCGCCTCACGCTCTCCATCCGCGGCACAGGTCAAGGCAGAGCCGGCCCGCCGCCAAGAGTCGCGGACGCCGCCGCGCCGCCGCGCCCGGACAACCGCCGCAGGTCGGCGATCACCCGCTCGGCCTGCGACGCCGGCAGCAGATCGCGGGTGATGCGCGCGGCCTCGTCCATGTTGCCGGCGAGGGCATGCAGCAAGGCCAGGTTCTGGCGCATCTGCCGGGTGGCCTCATGATGAGCCGCCGTCCGTGTCTGCAACGCGATGGCCTCGCCGAGCGCCCCGGACAGAGCCAGGGACAGGGCCAGGTTGTTGGCCGAGCGCAGGTCGTCCGGATCCAGGTCCAGGGCCTTCCGATAAGCCGCCTGGGCCTCGTCATGGTGGCCGTCCCGGTCGGCGATGATGCCGGTCAGAGCCATCACCCCCGGAGCATCGGGGGCGTCGTCTCCGAGCGCCCCGATGTCGTGCCGGGCATCGGCCACGGCGCCGGATGCCAGCAGGGCGCGCACCTGTTCGAGACGCACAGGAACGGTCTCGCTCACGCGCCCTTGGGCCACGGCCCGCCGCAACGTACGGACCGCCTGCGCCGGCGCCCCGGCGTACCGTTGATTCCGGGCCAACCCCAGGATGTAGGCCTCGTTGTCCGGGCTCTCGGACGCCAACCGGCCGTATTGCTCCGCGGCCTTGGCGTAATCGTGTTGGGCCTCGCTCCTGCGCGCCATGGACTCGAGGGCCTGGTATAATACCCGTTCCTGATCGGCGGCGCTCGGCCCGTCGTCGCCCGGGGTCGCGCACCCCGCCAGCGTCAGCGCGAGCGCCGCCAACAGCGCCCGCCCAGCGCGCGCGGTCGCCCGCCAACGCGCATGGTCACCACCAACGACCCCCTCACGGGACGTCCGCCGGTCACACATGGGCCAGAACCTTGAGCCGCGATGGATAGCGAATGATCAGGGCGCGGTTCTGCCGCATGACCACCCCTTCGCGGGCCAGCCAGCCGATGGCGGCGGCGACCGTCTCCCGCTTGGTTCCGGCCCAGAACGCGATGTCGGTATGGGCTGGCAAGGGATTGATGATCCATTGGGTGGGGCGGTCCGGGTTCACCTCCGCCAAGCGCACCAACTGCATGTACACCCTTTGCTTGGCTGTCAGCGTCGACAGATTGTACATGCGCTGGTTGGAATTGCGGAGATAGCCCGCCACGCGCCGCAACAGGGCGATCGCGAGATCTGGGTGATTGAAGACCCGGTCCATGAAGGCCGGACCATCCAACACCGCAAGAAGCGTCGGTTCGAGGGCCACGGCACGGGCCGAGCGCATTCGCCCGTCGATGGCCGACAACTCACCGAAGGTATCGCCCCCCACCATTTCCACCAGCGTCATGGGGGTGCCTTCATCCGCCAGGGCCTCGAAGGCGACACCGTCGCTGCGATCCTCATCGGCCTCGGCGTCCCCGGCACCGCCCTCGGCCGGAGCAGCCTCGCCCCCCGCGCCCGCCTCCCGACGCGACGCGTTGCGCGCCGCCGCATCCTCTGGCGCGCGGTAGACCACGATGCGCAATCGACCCTCGACGATGAAGTAAACGTCCTGGCTGGGATCGTCCTGGTCAAAAACCACCTCGTCCGTGCCGAGACGGCGCCAACGGCACAAGGCTTCCACCTCGCGACGGCTGTCCACGCTCAGGTTGGACAGAAGCTGATTCCCGTCCAAGGTCGCCGCGCCACGGATCGCCTCGGAATCTGTGTCCTCGCCGTGCGAAGGCCGCTCGTGCGACAGGGGCGCCGTCAGGCCCGGGGACTCCGTCCCACCCATCTCACTCTCCTTCCGGATCGTGGACCGACCACCGAACCGCGATCCCGTCCGTTGGCGGGACCCGGCCCACCGCGTCGCGCCCCCTTACCGCGACACGCCATCCCGTCGAAGACACGTCGTCCCGTCTTGGGCGAAGGCCAGCGGCCAGCTAAATCGGCGCGGTCGCCCCTGGGTCGGTTCACACGGTGGTTGTCGCGACCATGCCCGCCCCGATGCCCCTGCCCTCGCGGCATCTCGACCCCATCAGGAAACCACCATAATGTGGGTTACGCGCCTGGGGAATCCCCTTTTTCTCCCAGTCCGGCCTGTCGTCCACGCCCGCCCCCGCGGCACGCCACGCGATGCGGACGCCTAGGTCAAAACGGTGGATGCCGCCGGACCAAAACGATACAGTCTTTCGTTGGGATCGTGCGTGGACCGCCCCCGCGTCTCGCTCCGTCGAGAACGGAAGGCGGACACCGCGTACGGCATTGCACGTCAGGGCTGCGCTCACCCTTATCAAGGGGGTGAGCATGTGGCGCGGCCGTAGCGGACCAGGGAAAACACCATGACCGACGTGGAAGAAACCCAAAGGGAGGCGCCCATCCGCCGAAGCGCCAAACGCCGGCGGATCGTCAAGGGGGCCTGGCTGGTCTTGGGCGACGGCGACACGACAATTTATTGTGTCGTCCGTGACATTTCGGCCACGGGCGCTCGGGTCAAGCTGTCCGAAATGATGCAGATTGACGGCCACCTGCGCCTGACTCTGTCCGATGGCGAGACCCTGGATGCCGAAGTCGTGCGCCACGTGGGTGAGGAGGTCGGCATCCGCTTCACCAATGGCGAGCGCCCATCGCTGGCGCCGCCGCCTGGTCCCATGGAGGACCTGTTGCGCAGCGTGATGGAGCTCGAAATCGAGGAGCTTCTCGATCGCCTTGACGCCCTTGGCTTGTCCAAGGACGAATCCATCGCGCATACGGCGGATACCCTGCATAAGGCGCACAGCGACCTTGTGGCCATGCTGGGTAACAAGGTTGGTCCCTGGTAGCCGTGACGCCAAGCCGCGATGAGCGAACTCATCGCGGCTTGATGGTCGCGCCATGAGACCATGAGGCGCGGTGACCGATCGTCCGGGTCAGGCGGCGGTGGCGGTGGCCACGCCCTTGTCGCGCAGCAGGGTTTGCAACTCGCCCTCCTGGGCCATCTCACGCACGATGTCGCAGCCGCCCACGAACTCACCCTTCACATAGAGCTGCGGAATGGTGGGCCAGTTGGAGAACGCCTTGATCCCCTGACGAACGCTCTCGTCGTCCAGGACGTTCACGCCCTTGTACGTCACACCCAGATGGGCCAGCACCTGAACCACGGCCGCCGAGAACCCGCACATGGGCGCGGCCGGCGTGCCCTTCATGTACAGCACCACGTCGTTGTCGGCGATGTCCTGG
>JANQGN010000134.1 GCA_028277295.1 Rhodospira sp. | reverse complement strand
CCAGCGACAGAGCCCATTCGGCCTCGCCGATGCCCATGTCACGGACCAGCGCCGTGAACAGTCCCAGGACCTTCGCCTCCATGCCAGGCGGCGGCAGCGAGGGCGGCTCGCCCGGGACCGGGGCCGGTATGGCCGACATCAGGTCAAAGGCGTCGGCCATGAAGACGCGTAGCATCTCGGCGTCCAGCCCCTCGCCTTCCATGGACAGCCGCAGTGCCCCCAGGTCCACGGCCGTTTCCAGATTGGTCCCCTTGGTCCGCAGGCCGTCCATGGCGACGTCCATGCTACCCTTCGCCGGGTCGTTGCCCTGGGGCTCCTCAACCACCGTTTCCAGGAAAACGCGATCCACGGTGACCGACTCATCGGGGCTGATGAAGATCTCCAGGCCCGTGGTCTCGATCGATCCCTCGCTGAGCCCCAGTGTGGTGTCGCGGAGCAACCGCCCGTTCAGGGCGAGGACCTCCTCCTGGGTGGGCAGCCGGGTCTCGGAGGCGATCAAGTCGAACACCTGAAGCCAGGCGATCGGCAGCGCCTCGTAGGTACTGGACAGCGTGGTCTCGGCAATCCTGACGGTGGGGCTGCGTTTGCCGCGGCCAATGCCCAGGTCGTTCAGGGTCATCTCGATCAGGCCGTTGATCGTGTCGTCGTCATCCACATCGGACTCCGACAGCGCGGTCAACGACCCCACGGTCACGAACACCGGCTCCGACTCTCCGTCGTCAACGTCCAGGCGGAGACTCTCGAGAGTCAGGTCATCGCGACCCAGCATGGGCGTGTCCGGGTCGATATCGCCCTCGGCCAGGAAGCCCCCCATGGCGATCGAGCCGATCTTGCGGCCACCCTGGTAAAGCTGCACCGGTCCCGACAGGGCGTACTCATAGGTGATGGTGCCCTCGGTGTCGGCGTCGCTGGCGTCCACCACCATGTCACCAACGGCCATCACCACCGGGGTGCCCGTGGCCGAGAAGGCCCGGACGGTCAGGTCCTTGAAGGTCACCCGTACGCCACCCTCGGCGGAGGGCTCGGCGGTGATCGGTCCATCGGTGGCGACGATATCACCCTTGGTCAGCGCGCCGAGCATGGTGATCGTGCCCACCACCCTATGGCGCACCAGGGCCGCCACGCGGCCTTCAGGGGACCCTGGGCGCAGCGCCGGGTCGAGCGCGGGCAACTCCGGCATGTTCGAGGCATCCAGACTCCCCGGCGACTCGGAGGCGGGCGCCTCGGCAGGCGGCGCCGCACCGGTCTGATGGCTCTTCAACACCATCACCGACGACCCGCCACCCTCGCCACTCGCCGCGCTGGCCGACGGAGCCCCGACCGCGCCGCCCCAGACCAGCGCCAAGCCAGCCAAGGTCGCCACGCCGGCCATGCGCGTCACGGATCGAGCCATATCCGCGACTCGAAGACTCCCAGAGACCCCTGTCATATGCCCATCCCCTGTCATATGCCCATCCCATTAAGAAGATGAAACCAGACGAGTCGCACCCCGCACGGAGTCCGACCGGCAGGCTCACGTTAGACCGGTTCCCGGCACGAGGGAACCTTAGGTCACTCAGTGATCGCACCAGATCTTTGTGCGGTCATCGTGACCGAAATTTGGTCACAAGCGCCTGAAAGGTCGATTGCGCGAACATCTCGCACTGACCCTGCGGCACTGGCGCGAACGCTTCATGGCCCATCGGAACCATGTCGTCGGACAGCTCTACGACGAGCGGTTCTTCCGCATGTGGGAGTTCTATCTCGCTGGCTGCGAGGTGGTGTTCCGCTTTGACCGGCAGGTGGTGTTCCAGCTCCAGTTGACCCGGACCCTGGGCGCGACGCCACTCACCCGGGCCTATATCCATCGCACGGAGACCGGCCGCCCGGCCATGGCGGCCGAGTAGGCCCGGCCATCACACGGGCAGTTCAGCCGCGGGCTGGGCGTCTGCGTCGCGGGCGGCACGCTCCAGCCGGACCTCCAGGTCGCGGGCCTCCTGTTGCCTGGCCCAGAGGGCGGCGTAGCGCCCGCCCTGGGCCAGCAGGGCCTGATGCGTACCACTCTCGGCCACTCGGCCACCATCCAGCACGACGATACGGTCCGCGTCGACCACCGTCGACAGTCGGTGAGCGATGACCAGGGTGGTACGCCCGGCCGAGACCCGGCGCAGGGCAGCCTGGATTTCCTTCTCGGTGTGGCTGTCGAGCTGGCTGGTGGCCTCGTCGAACAGCAGGACGGGGGGGTCCTTGAGGATGGCGCGGGCGATGGACACGCGCTGCTTCTCGCCACCGGACAGCTTCAGGCCGCGCTCGCCCACCGTGGTGTCGTAGCCGTCGGGCAGGCCGGCCACGAAGTCATGCAAGGCCGCCAGGCGGGCGGCCTGCTCGACCTCCGCCTGCGTCGCGCCCGGTCGCCCGTAGGCGATGTTGTAGCCGATGGTGTCGTTGAACAGCACCGTCTCCTGAGGGACCACGCCGATGGCCTGGCGCAACGATGCCTGGGTGACGGCGCGGATGTCTTGTCCATCGATCAGAACCCGCCCCTCGGCGACGTCGTAGAAGCGGAACAGCAGCCGGCCGATGGTGCTCTTGCCCGCCCCCGATGGTCCCACCAGCGCCACCGTTTGCCCCGCCGGCACCATGATATCCACGCCGCGTAGCACCGTCCGGTCCGGTCCGTAGCCGAAGCCCACGCCCTCGAACCGCACCGCCCCGCCGGTCACCCGCAGGTCCGTGGCATCCCGAACATCGGCCACCTCGGGCGGCTCGTCGGACAGACTGAACATCAGTTCCATGTCCACCAGGGCCTGCTTGATCTCGCGATAGACCATGCCCAGGAAGTTCAGCGGCATGTAAAGCTGAAGCAGATAGGTGTTCACCAGCACGAAGTCGCCCGGCGTCATGCGGCCCTCGACAATGCCGTGGCCGGCCATGGCCATGACGGTCACCAGGCCGGTGGAAATGATCACGCCCTGCCCCAGGTTGAGCAGCGACAGCGACGAATGGGACCGCACCGCCGCGTCCTCATAGGCGCTCAGGGCCTGGTCGAAGCGCCGCGCCTCGTGCTCCTCGTTGCCGAAGTACTTGACCGTCTCGTAGTTCAACAGGCTGTCGATGGCCCTGGTGTTGGCCTCGGCGTCGTGGCGGTTCATGGTGCGGCGGAAGCCCACCCGCCAGTCGGTGATGACCAGGGTCCAGGCCACGTAGACGGCGATGGTGACCACGATCGCGGCGGCGAAGGTCCAGTCAAACAGCCACCAGAGCGTGCCGCAGACCATCGCCAGTTCGATCAGCGAGGGACCGGCGCGGAAGGCGAACAGGCGCAGCACGATCTCGATGCCCCGGGTCCCACGCTCGATCACCCGGGACAGCCCGCCGGTCTGGCGGTCCAGGTGAAAGCGCAGTGACAGGGCGTGCAGGTGCCGGAACACGCGCAGACCGACCACATGCATGGCGCGCTCGACCACGCGGGCGAACAGCAGATCGCGCAGTTCGTTGAACAGCACCACGCCCACCCGGGCGCCACCGTAGGCCAGGATCATCATCACCGGCACGGCGGTGATGGTCGCCGGCACCGACAGGGCGTCCACCGCGTCCCTGTAGAACAGAGGCGCCGCCAGGGTCGCCAGCTTGGCCAGCAGCAGCAGCCCCATGGCCACCACCATGCGCGCGCGCAACACCGGCTCGTCCCGGGGCCACAGGTGCGGCATCAGGCGCCCGATCACCCGCCAGCTTCCGGTGATTCCCTCCGGGGCCGTGGGCGGCAACTCGGTCACGCGCTTCTTCAAGGCCATGGGACTCCAACACGGGGGAATGCCGGCGCGGGCCGGGGGCTCGTGTCGGACAGGGTGGACCTGGGAATGAGACCGCGCGACACAAGGCGTTACGTCTTTTGTCGCGCGGCCGACGCGACCGCGTCGGCGCGGCAAAGCCGCGTCTGTCCTTGGTCCTTGACGAGTCAGGACCAAGGATGAACCCCAGGAGACCTAGGCCATGGCGGCGCGGGGTTCAAGGTGGGAGGGAGCGTCCGACACGGAAGACACCGGTGCCTTGCCCCTGACGACCCGACGCGCCAAGATCATGAACAGAAAGACGCGCCCGCTACGCGGGCAGGGCCCCTCCTCCCACCGCCGGACAGCCGCCCATGGAACCCATGCCGACCGACCTTCCGGACACGGACAAAGCCCTGGTTGAGGCCGCGCGGCGGGGGGAGCCATGGGAAGCGCCGGACACCCCGTTCCCGACCCCGGAAGAACTGGCGGACGAGGACTTCGTGCGCGCCATGCCCGCGATCCGGGCCACCACGATCCGCGCCTTGTGCCTGGGATTGTGGGAAGGGATTGAGGTGGATCCAAAGGGTGTTGTGATCTGTGGCGCGCGCGTCGACGGCCCCCTGGACCTGTCGTACGGAACGGCCCAGCGCCCTTTGGCTCTGTACCATTGCCACTTGGCTAGCCGTCCTAATTTCCTGCGGAGTTCTCTTCCAGCCCTGAACCTGTCCGGAAGCCGCCTGGAGGACGGCCTGCAAGGCGACGGTATCCGAATTACCGGCAGCCTGCTCTGCCGCGAAGACTTCA
>JANQGN010000051.1 GCA_028277295.1 Rhodospira sp. | reverse complement strand
GGGGCTGGCGGTGCGCGTGGCCATCGCCCGCGCGATGGCCGGGCAGCCGGACCTGCTGTTCCTGGACGAGGTCACCGATACCTTCGGCCGCGCCGACGTTGAGGGTCTGGTGGCCCGCCTGAGGGCCACCGGCATGACCTGCGTGCTCGTCACCCATCAGGAGGCGGCGATGCGCGCCGCCGGCCGGGTCGTTCTGCTGGATCGCGGGCGGGTGCGGGCGGACGGACCGTTCGGGGCGCTTGGCCCACACTTGGCGGCGCTGGAAGGGCCGTTTGACGGATAGCCCAGGCGGCCCGAGAGCGCCGGAACCCCGTGGCGCCCGCATCACCGGCCTTCATACGCCGTCGTGTTGCTGATCCGTGCCGGCGACGATCGCCCGCAGGCGAGACCGAAGCGCGTCGATGTCGGGTTGCCGGTCGACAAGAGCGGCTTGTTCGGCGTTGCGGAGATACCGCAATGCGAGCCCTGCGCACCGCGTGGCCGCCGCCGGGTCGGCGCACGCCATCGCCCGTTCCGCCTCGGCTCGTTTGGTTCGCGCCCGTTCCAACCAGAGCTCAACATTGAAACGAACGACCATCTCGCGAAGAAAGGGCGCGAACGATACCTCGTCAAAGATCCGGTCAAGGTTGCCCTGTTCCGGATACCGCGCGTAGTCCGGAATCAGGTCGTCAGGCGCCAGTTGCCCACAGTCAGCCAGAAGAATTTTGTTGGTCTCTTCATAGCGAGACTGAATGTCTCGGGCTTCACTCCGCGATATGGAAATGGATTCCAACGCCGGGAACTCTCTCTGGAAGAAGAACCCGTTTGCGTTCAACTCAGACCCAACCATGGCTGGCAAACCGAGATTATAGCCGAGCGCGGCCACTCTATAGTCGACGGCCGCGTTCTCACTCTTGACCTTGGAAAACAGACCGGGCGCAACCCCCAGCCGCTCACAGAGCGTCGTGATCACGTCGTCGACTTTTTTGAAGGCAATCAGATCAATCCTGTTGGGGAAGACCGTGGCCCAGCGCCTGTAGAAGCTCCCGTAATCCACGAAAGGATCGTCGGCCGGGAGATCCAGGTACGCGCGCGTGACCCATTGGCGGCGGGCAACGACGGACAGGCGACTGAGCAGCAAATCGACTTGGGGGCGCAGAAAGCAAAGAATACGGATATCCGAAAACAGAGACTCGAACAGAGATCGCAACCGCGAGACCATGGAAACGCTTGTCAGGCGCGAATGCATATGCTCGTTCGACACAACGAAAACAGAACACCCTTTTGTCCTGGCCGTTTCCACCTCTTGTGCCAGATCGGTTTCGGTGGATCGCCTGAACGTCTCCAGTTCATGCTGTGTCCTGATCTTATTTTGCAAGAGAAGATCGTCGGACATGTCGTTGTCCAGGGCATAGATCGCCCCACGGATATTGTTGGGTCGTCCAAGACTCCGCGAATAGAAAACTCCTTGAGATTGCAAGGCATCGCTATTTTCGTGCAGCCAGTGCTGGATTGTCGTTGTGCCCGTTTTCGCGGTGCCGATATGGACGAGCAGTTTCATGGGGATCGCCCGGTTCGTTGTGCCGTACATCAAGCCACGAGAAGCAAGACTGATCGCGGCTTGAATTTCGCGCCATAAGGCGCCGCCGGATACGAGTCATCATGATGAGCGGAGAGCGGGGCACGTGCTATCGAGGAGACTGGGAGTCGTTGCCCCCATCGGACCCGTCCCCATCCCCACCATGCCGACGGACCGTCTCGGAAAACCCGATCATGGCCACCCCATAGCGTCCCAGCCGCACGCGCAGCCGGCCGTCGTCATCCCGATCGCAGCCATTCCCCTCGCCCAGGGCAAAGACCACCCGCGCGGCACCGGCCTTGGCGCCCACGGCCATCCGTCGGGCATGCGGCTGCGGCAGGTCGCGCACCAACGCGACCGGATCCACGGGCGCCCCCGTCCACGGTCCATTGCCCAGAACGTCCACCAGCACCAGCATGGCCTCGGCCGCGTCGTCCTCCGGCACCATGACCCAGGCCAGAATGTCCGGCTCGTCCGGCAGGACCGGATGCCGATTGCCGGCATGGAGCGCCGGCGTCTGGCGCCGGACGGACGCCAGGTGGGCGATGACCCTGAAGGTGGGTGTCTCGGTATCGTACGGTGGAAACGGTGGCCTGTTCAGGAGGCCATGGACCCAGGTGCAGTCGGGGTTGGGGAACATGTCCTCGCGCACATAGGCGTCATGGGGATGGGCAACGCCGTCGTCATCGGTCCAGGCGCCGCATTCGCCGCTGAACTCCTGTTCGGTGCCATAGTAGATGGCCGGCATCCCCGGTCCGAGCACCAGAAGGGCCAGGGCCGCCGCCAGTGCCTGGCGCGCCGTGTCGCGATCCCCGAAGCGGCGCCCCCAGGCGTGGAGGAAACGGCTGGTGTCCTGGTTGTCGATGAAGCCAAGGTTGAAGCGGGAATCCCGATACGCCCAGGCATCGTCCTGGAGATAGCGTCTTATGGTCTCCAATGGCGCGGCGCGGTGCACCACCGCCTGGGTGAACCGGTAGAACAGCGGATAGTCGATCATGCCGGAAAACCCCGCCGCCTTGCTGTAGGCGCCCACGGCGTTCGGATCCTCGCCGGCGTGCTCCCCCAGGGTCAGGAAGCCCGGTTTGCCAATGACCCGGGCGTAGGCCGACACCTCCTGGATGGCGGTTTCCCAGAACGCCAGGTCCACATGGCGCACCGCGTCCAGGCGGAAGCCGTCGATGTCGGTCTGGGCGATCCAGTACTTCAGATGCGCGATCAGCATGGCGCGCACTTCGGGCAGATCGGTGCGCCAGTCGTCCAGGAAGCCGAACAGCGGCATGCCCACCAGGCCGTCGCCCTCCCCGGCATCGCCCTCCGGCCAGGGCGGATTGAAGTACGCCGGATCGCGGTAGTCCTCGGGCAGGAACAACGGCGTGTCCTGATCCCCGGTCAGATAGCGAAACGTGGCGTCCTGGACACCGTCATCGTCCCGCGACCAAACCAGGGACGGCGCCATGTGATTGACCACCACATCCAGCAGCACGGCGATGTCACGCTTATGGGCCTCGCGCACCAGGGTGCGCAGGTCGGCCATGGTGCCCAGGCGCGGATCCACCGTATACAACGAAAGAGGGTGATAGCCGTGATAACCGTCTGGATCGTTGACGTAGACCGGGCTCAGGATCACCGCGCCGATCCCCAGAGCGGCCAGATAGTCCAGACGCTCGCAGGCCCCCTTGAGCGTGCCCCCGTGCGAGGCGAAGGGGCTGGACGGATCATGCCGCACGAAGCTGTGTTCCGGGGCGGCGCGGGCATCGCGGGCGAAGCGGTCCAGCATCAGGCTGTAGAACACGCGCCGCCGCCAGTCCGTGGGACCCGGGGTGATGGTGGTGCGCGGCGCCGGGCCCCCGACCTTGCGGCCGTCCTCCATGGCCAGCGTCGCCGAGCCCACCATGTCGCTGCGCCAGGGCGAGCGGGCGAACACCAGAAGGCGCGCCTGGGGAGTCCACGTCACCACGCCGTTGGGCGAGACGGTGCCCACCTGATACCGCACGGCACCTTCCCGAAGCGGGCCTTGCAGGCGCACATGATGGGCCCGGTCGCCGGGCTGTAATGCCGGATGACGGGGGGCCACGTCATCCGGCACCGGCACGGCTGGCAGGTCCTGCCACACCCCGGGATCGCGCGACACTTCGTAGCGCAGGCGCACCTCCGCGCCATCGCACCCACGCACGCCAAACAAGATGTCCACGACGGCGCCAGGCGGGAACAGCCAGCGGGCGGGAACCAGGGTGGGATCGGTGAAAAGCTCTCGGATACGGCCCACCGACAAGATCGGGCCCGTATCATGATGATGACCATGGTCCTGAGTGGGCGCGCCTTCCTGACGCGCCGTGCGCCCGCCCCAATCCATCATCACGATCCCAGGAAGCCGCCTGAACGCCGATCAAATTCGCTCACCCGTTCCTCCACGTGGTCCTTCTCCAATCGGTCATAAGCCAGCCGCTTGAGATGCTCGTGCAAAAGTGTGGCGAACCGTTGACCATCCGGAAACGGATGGAAGGCACGCTCGAACCCCTGACCATCGTCGGACTTGAACCACTTGTGAAGGAACGACTCAAGCCTTTCATGTTGGTCCAGGGCGTCCAGGACCACGGTTCGATCGGTGAGTGGCGCCATGGGCACGGCCATCTTTCGATAGATCAGCATCTGTGGCCGCCCGGTTTCCTGGAACGCCTGCACCGCCTGCTCGAATTCGTATTCGGAGCCGGAAAGATAACGGCTGCCGTCCGGACGGGTGATTCGCGCCGGCAGGGGAGACCCCAGGCGGGACCAGAAGATGCCTACGTAGATGTCGGCCTCCGCCGGGCTCATGATCTGAGTCTGAAAAGTATCGTGGGCGAACAAAGGCTCTTGTTCCCAATTGTAGTCGTACAGGAACAACTGACCCTGGAAGAACACGTTCAGCTTGTCGATCACCGTCCTGGTCAGGGCGCGTTCCTCCTCCACGTCACCGGGCGAGGATACGAACACCTTCAGCACGTTCGCCAGTTTCTGGCGCAGCCGCCTTTTTTCCAGGCAGGCGCTGATGCGCGCGCGCAACAACACCGGGTTTGGCGGCTTCAGAATGTAGTCCTCGGCCCCGTCCAGGATACAGCGCACCACATCGGTCTGATCATCAATGCCGGTGAGCATGATCACCGGCACGCCGCGTAGCGCCGGATCGGCCTTCAGGCGGCGCAGGGCCTCGCCCCCGGAGAGGCCGGGCATGACCATGTCCATGAGCACCAGGTCCACGTCCTCGCGCGCCAGCGTCTCCAGGGCCTCGCCGCCAGAGCCGGCCCGCAGCGGAACATACCCCCAGGGACGCACCAGGCGGGTGAGAATCTCCAGGGTCGCGGGATCATCATCCACCAGCAGCAGACGCCCCCCCTCGCCCAGCACACCCACCCGCTGACCCTGGATCGTGGCCCGTTCCGCCGACCCAGCCGGCGGCGCGATGCCAGCGAGCCCCGGCGCAGCCGGTCGCAGCCGTCCGACATCCGCCCCGTTGGCCGCTCCGTTGGCCGCGCCACGCCAGTCAGCCGCTTGAACCTGCGCCACCCAGGCGTCATAGCGGTCGAGCACTTCCCGGCAGGCGGTGGCGATCTTGTCCAGGTCCTCGCGGCTTTCCGCCAGGTCGTCCGCCTCCGCCTCCGGGACCGCGTCCAGGGCCTGGGTCACGGCCTGGCGATGGCGCTGGATGACGGCGATCTCGGCCCGCAGACGGTCGCCGACGGCCGCCCAGTCCTCGTCCCCCGGCCCGGTATGGGCGCCCCCGCCCAACCGGTTCATGACAATGTCCAGCAAACGGTCGGCGGCCTCGCGAATCCGCCGCAGGTCGCCGTGGACCTCGCCCCAACCGCACTCCTCCGCCGCCTCGCGAAGAAACCCCTCGAAGCCGATGATGAGCCCGATCAAACCCCTCAGGTCGTGGCGGATCGCCCGCAACGCGCCCTGGAAGGAGCTGTCCTGGCGGTCGACGGGATCCATGCGGCCTGTCCTTTCCTCAGACTCACGGACGGCGGGGCGCATCCGCGATGAGACGACAGGCATCATAGGGAAAACATGACGGCGTTTCGACGGCACGCGAACGCGGACAGCAATTCTCAGGATGCGTCTGTAACGGCGGCACGTGCCGATGACTCCGGCTCTGATCATAGGGTGCGCTCGACGGCCACGTCTGTGGTCGGCAGCGCACCGCCTCTCCTTTAAATGGTGCGCTACGCCCCCGCCGTTTCCCCGACGGGAAACGGCAACACCCAAAGTCGGCCCGCCTTGTAAGCATGGCGGGCCGTGGCGCGAGCGCACCCTACGGGAGAGGTCGGACGTCAAAGATCAAAGGCCGCCCCGCCATAATGAGAACTGCTGGAACGCGGACGATCCGGGGGCGTCCTTTATAGGGTCGCCCGCCCGCCGCGACGCCGCCCCTCTCCTGCTCCCGGATCCTGGCGCGCGGCCCCGGCGCCCGCCAGGGGAATGGGGCGATAGCTCAGGGCCTCGGCCACATGCAGCCGGGCGACCGCGTCCCGCCCATCCAGATCGGCCAGGGTCCGGGCCACCCGCAGCAGCCGGTGGTAGGACCGTGCCGAAAGGTGCAGCCGCTCGACCGCCTCGCCGATCAACCGCCGGCCGGCCGCGTCGGGCGCGGCGACCCGGTCCAGGGCCTCGCCGTCCAGACGGGCGTTCAGGCGCGGCACCCGCCCGCCCCCCAGGCCCTCGCGCGACAGCACCGCCGCGCGCTCCCATTGCCCCTCGCGCGCCGTCCGCACCCGCGCGGCCACCGGCGCCGAGCCCTCCGGCGACGCCGCCGGGGCCAGGGCGAAGGGATCCACCGCAGGGACAGTCACATGCAGATCAATGCGATCCAGCAGCGGCCCGGACAGCCGGCCCCGGTAGTCCTCGCCGCAGCGGGGCGCCTTGGAACAAGCCAAGGCGGGGTCATCCAGGTAGCCACACTTGCAGGGGTTCATGGCGGCAATAAGCTGGACCTGCGCCGGATAGGTGACATGCCCGTTGGCCCGGGCGATGGCCACCCGCCCGGTCTCCAGGGGCTGGCGCAACGCCTCCAGCGCCGGTCGCGAGAACTCCGGCAGTTCGTCCAGGAAGAGCACCCCATTGTGGGCCAGGCTGATCTCCCCCGGCCTGGCCCGCAGACCGCCCCCCACCAGCGCCGGCATGCTGGCCGAATGGTGCGGCGCGCGGAACGGCCGGCGGGTGATCAGGCGTCCCTCGGCCAGGTGCCCGGCCACGGAGTGGATCATGGACACCTCAAGCGCCTCGTCCGGCGCCAGGGGCGGCAGGATGCCCGGCAGACGCGCCGCCAGCATGGACTTCCCAGCGCCCGGCGGCCCGGTCATGAGCATGTTGTGGCCCCCGGCGGCCGCCACCTCCAGGGCGCGGCGAGCACTTTCCTGGCCCTTCACGTCGGCCAGGTCGGCGAGAGGCGCGTCCTCATCGCGCGCCTCCGGGCGCGGCCGGCCCAGGGTCTGACTGCCCTTGAGGTGGTTGATCAGTTCTAGCAGCCCGGCCGGAGCCAACACCTCCATGTCGTCGCCGGCCCAGGCGGCCTCGCCCCCCTGCGCGCCCGGGCAGATCAACCCTCGCTCGTCCCGCCGCGCCGCCAGCGCCGCCGGCAGCACGCCAGCCACGGCGGCAATGGACCCATCGAGCCCCAGTTCCCCGAGGATCATGTAGGCGTCCATCTCCTCCGCCGGCAGCACTCCCATGGCGGTCAGCACCCCGCAGGCCACCGGCAGGTCGTAGTGACTGCCCTCCTTCTGCAAATCGGCCGGGGCCAGGTTGACGACGATGCGCTTCGGCGGCAGCGCCAGGCCGATGGCGGTGAGCGCGGCGCGCACCCGCTCGCGGCTTTCCGCCACCGCCTTGTCGGGCAGGCCGACGATGGTGAAGGCCGGCAGGCCGCCGGTCAGCGAGACCTGAACCTGGATGGGCAGGACCTCCACGCCGGAAAAGGCGACGGTGTGAACGCGGGCGACCATGAGACACTCTCGGACGGCTTGGTTGCGGGTCAGTTTATGGCTCGCCTTGTTCACACGCCAGCCCCGCGACGCAAGGGTAGCGTCGGAGGTTCCTAGCGCCGTCGACTCCCGGCACGCGAGGAAGCGGCGATGAGACACGCTCATCGCCGCTTGGTACCCAGTCTCGTCGTGCAGATCCGCGATCAGCGAAGATCGAAGCGATCGGCGTTCATGACCTTGTCCCAGGCCGTCACGAAGTCATGCACGAACGTCCGTTGTGAGCCGTCCTGGGCATAGACCTCCGCCAGCGCGCGGAGCTGCGAGTTGGATCCGAAGGCCAGATCAACCCGGGTCCCGGTCCATTTGAGCGCGCCCGTCACCCGGTCGCGCCCTTCGAACGCGTCCTCGTCCTCCGACGTCGCCGCCCACGCCGTCCCCATGTCCAGAAGGTTGACGAAGAAGTCGTTGGTCAGCGTTCCGGGCCGGTCAGTGAAGACGCCATGCGGCGATTGATCGTGGTTCGCGCCCAGCACCCGCAGACCACCAACCAGAACCGTCATTTCCGGCGCGGTCAGCGTCAGAAGCTGCGCCCGGTCGACCAGCAGATCCTCGGCCGACACGGTGTATCGGGTCTTCAGGTAATTCCGGAAGCCGTCGGCCA
>JANQGN010000022.1 GCA_028277295.1 Rhodospira sp. | reverse complement strand
TGACCAGCAGCGTCTGGAAGGTTTCCTCGGCGATGGACGACTTCAGGGGAATGACGGTGACGCCGTCGCCCGGTCTGTCGGCGGCCAGGGCCGGCGCCGCGGCCAGGGCGACGGACAGCCCGGCGGTCGCGGCCAGGCCGCGCCAGGTCTTCAGATCGAACAGGTGGGTCATGCTGTGATCTCCCATGAGCGTGATTGTTGGGCGGGTGACGCGGCGGACCCCACCGCGAGGGTCCCCGCCGCCGGGCGCCTGACCCGTGCCGTCAGGCGTTGCTTTCCGCTGGCACCTGGGGCGACCGCATGCGGTTGATCAGGCGCCGGCCCAGGCCGACCGGCCCGGTGTCGTACCAGGCCACGTTGCCCCGGTCGCGGCGTGACACGCCGAGGGCTTGGGTCATGCGGTCAAGAATGATGGCCAGCAGTACGATGCCGACGCCGCCGACCGTCGCCAGGCCCATGTCAAGGCGGCCGATGCCGCGCAGCACCATCTGGCCCAGCCCGCCGACGGCGATCATGGAGGCGATCACCACCATGGACAACGCCAGCATCAAGGTCTGGTTGACCCCGGCCATGATGGTCGGCATGGCCAGCGGCAGCTGAACCTTGAACAGCAGTTGGCGGTTCGAGGCACCGAAGCTGCGCGCCGCCTCGATCAGGTCGCCGGGCACCTGGCGGATGCCCAGGCTGGTCAGGCGGACCAGGGGCGGCAGGGCGAAGATGATGGTCACCACGACCCCGGGCACGTTGCCGATGCCGAACAGCATGACGATGGGCACCAGGTAGACGAACGCCGGTGTCGTCTGCATGGCGTCGAGGATGGGCCGAACCACCTGGGTGGCGCGGTCGCTCCGGGCGAGCCATATCCCGGCGGGCAGGCCCAGGAGGATGCAGAAGAAGACCGAGGTGAAGACCAGGGCCAGGGTCACCATGGCCGCGTTCCAGGCACCGATCAGGCCGATGAAGGTGAAGGACAGAACGGCGCCGAGGCCCAGCCGCCAGCCGGCCGCCTGCCAGGCCAGCAGGCCGATGAGGACCAGCATGATCGGGGCCGGCACCGTCTCCAGGCCCACTTGAATATTGGTCAGGACCCAGTCGACCGGGGCGCGGATGAGCTGGAAGACGTCGCGGTATCCGTCGACAAGCCACTCCAGGAAGGCTTCGACCCAGGTGTCAAGGGGGACGACGGCCTGGTGGAACGGGTTCAGGATATCGAAGGTCTCTTCCTTGGCCGGGGTGGCCTGACTCAGCCAGTCGCCGCCATCCGACGATGGGGCGCTCGTATCGGCGGCGCCGCCCCAGGGGTCGGCGGCCGCGCCGCCGCCGTCGGGGGCGGTGCCGGCGTCGCCGGTTTCGCTGTCGGCGGTGGGGCCGGTTTCGGGCCCGGTTGTGGCCCAAGGGTTGGCCTGGGCGACGACGATGGTGTCCTCAGGCATCGGTGGTGCCCTCTCTGTTCAAGGCTTCCAGAAGCACGGCGCGGGACACCACACCCCGATAGCGCCCATTGGCGTCGACGACCGGCAGTCCGCACGGCGCCTGGGCCACGTCCGCGATGATGTCGCCAATGTTGGTGTCGGCCGGCAGCGGCGTGATGTCGGGGAGAAAGGCGTTGTGCAACTCCGGTTTGGCGGTCTTGGCTTCGGCCTCCAGGGACGCCGAGGAAACGACGCCATGGAAGTGCTGGCGCTTGCAAACGACGTATGCGAAGTCACGATCGTGCTTGGCGATGCGCTGCAAGGCGGCGCGCACCGTGCCCTCGCGATCGATGGCCGTCACCTGCTGCTTCACGGCGATATCGCTGGCGGTCAGCACATTGCTGACGTTCACGCCCCGGAAGAAGGAGCGCACGTAGTCATCCGCCGGATTGTTCAGGATCTCGTCGGGGGTGCCCACCTGCACCACGCGGCCGCCTTCCATGATGGCGATGCGGTCACCGATGCGCATGGCCTCGTCCAGGTCGTGGGAGATGAAGACGATGGTTCGTTTCTGTTCCTCCTGGAGGGTCAGCAACTCGTCCTGCATCTCGCAGCGGATCAGCGGGTCGAGGGCGCTGAAGGCTTCGTCCATGAGCATGATCGAGGGATCGTTGGCCAAGGCTCGGGCCAGGCCAACGCGCTGCTGCATGCCGCCGGACAGTTCATTGGGATAGCAGTTGGCCCAGGCCGCCAGGCCCACCTGTTCCAGCGCCGTCATGGCGCGATCCTCGCGGTCCGCCTTGCGGACCGCCGACAGTTCCAGGCCGAAGGCGGTGTTGGCCAGGACAGTCATATGCGGCATCAGCGCAAAAGACTGAAAGACCATGCTGATATGGTCGCGGCGGAATTCAATGAGTTCTCTCTGCGACATCCTGGCGATGTCGGCGCCGTCCACGATGATCTCCCCTGAGGACGGGTTGATGAGCCGGTTCAGCATACGGACGAGAGTGGATTTGCCCGAACCGGACAGCCCCATGACGACGAAGATCTCGCCCTCGCGCACGCTAAACGACGCGTCGCACACGCCAATGGTCATCCCGGTTTTCTCGAACACCTGGTCCTTGGTCATACCCCCACGCTGAAGGGCGATGGCCTCGGACGGGTCGTCGCCGAACACCTTGTATAGGTTTCGGACGACAAGCTTCTCGCTGCCGCTCAAGTTCATGGATCCTTGTCGGTAATAAATCAGACGGCGTGTCAGGATGAGAAGAATCGTATGCGCAGG
>JANQGN010000746.1 GCA_028277295.1 Rhodospira sp. | reverse complement strand
GATGTGCCGGGCTGCGACCAACCGCCGAGGAACGCGCGCTGGTGTCCGCCGCCAATCCCCTCGGCTTCATCCTGTTCCGCCGCAATGTGGACAGCCCCGCCCAGGTCGCCGACCTGGTGGCGGACCTGCGCGCCCTGGTGGGGCGCCCGGACGCGCCGGTGCTGATCGACCAGGAAGGCGGACGGGTGCGCCGGCTGCATCCGCCCCATTGGCGGGCGGCCCCACCCCAGGGCGTCTTCGTCTCGCTGTACCGGCGGAACCCTTCCCTGGCGCGCGAGGCGGTGCGTCTGAACACCCGCCTGATCGCCGCCGAGCTGACCGCGCTGGGCATTGACGTGGATTGCCTGCCGCTGCTGGACGTGCCCAGCGCTGACGGTCACGACGTCATCGGCGACCGCGCCTTCGGTCCCGATCCCGCCACGGTCGCCGACCTGGGCCGGGTGTGCGTCGACGCGCTGGTCCAGGGGGGCGTGCTGCCGGTCATCAAGCATCTGCCCGGCCACGGCCGGGCGCGCGCCGATTCTCACGAGTCGCTGCCCTTGGTGGACACCCCGCGCGCCGATCTGGAGGCCACCGACTTCGCCCCCTTTCGAGCACTGGCCGACGCCCCCCTGGGCATGACCGCGCATGTGGTTTACACGGCCCTCGATCCGGCGCGCCCGGCCACCCTGTCGCCCACCGTGATCCAGGACGTCATTCGCGGCCACATCGGCTTTGATGGCCTTCTGCTCACCGACGATATCTCCATGAAGGCCCTCAACGGCGACTTCGCCCGACGCGCCCGGCTGTCGCTGGACGCCGGTTGCGATGTCGTGCTCCACTGCAACGGCGACCTGGCCGAAATGCGCGCCGTCGTCGAAGGCTGCCGCCCCATGGACGCGGCCGCCCTGGAGCGCTGGGCGCGCTGCCGCACCGCCCTGCGCCCGCCCGTCCCCTTTGACACCCGGGCGGCGGCGGAGCGCCTGAGAGAGGTGATGCCGGCATGAGCTTCGACCCGGAAGTCCTGGTCAACGCCACCACCTGGGTGATTCCGGTGCTGCTGGCCATCACCTTGCACGAGGCGGCGCACGGCTGGGCCGCCTGGCGCCTGGGCGACGACACGGCGAAGCGCCTGGGGCGGGTGACAGCCAATCCGATCCGCCATGTGGACCCGATGGGAACCGTGGTCGTCCCTGGCATGCTGTTCGTCATCGGGGCGCCGTTTCTGTTTGGCTGGGCGAAGCCGGTGCCGGTGAACTTCGGCCGCCTGCGCAGCCCGCGCCGCGACATGGTGCTGGTGGCCGCGGCGGGCCCAGCCAGCAATGTGGTCATGGCGTTCGTGGCGGCGCTGCTGGTGCACATCGTGCCGTTCCTGCCGGTGGTGGCATGGGAGTGGACGGGCCGCACCCTCACCAACCTGGTTCTTCTCAACCTGGTGCTGGCGGTGTTCAACATGATCCCGCTGCCACCCCTGGACGGCGGCCGGGTGGCCGTCGGCCTGCTGCCGCTACCGTTGGCACGGCCGCTGGCCCGTGTGGAGCCCTATGGCTTCCTGATCCTGATCCTGGGCCTGTTCCTCGTGCCCTACGCGACCGCCCAGGCCGGCTACGACATCAACCCCTTCGCCTGGATCATCTGGCCCGCCGTGCAGGGGCTGGTGGAGATCATCGCCCACCTGGCGTTCCTGGCGCCGGGTTGACCCGGCGGGAGGACCACGCCGATGGCCGCCGACGACAACGCGCCCCGTGCCGATACCCGAACGGGCGCCCTCCCCTTCGAGGAGGACACGGCCCCCCCCAAGGCCGATCCGGCGGCCCTTGTGCTCACCCTGGACGGCTTCGACGGCCCCATTGACGTGCTGCTGGCCCTGGCCCGCGAGCAGAAGGTGGACCTGGCGCGCATCTCCATCCTGCATCTGGCCGAACAGTACCTGGCCTTTGTGCGCGCCGCTCGCGAGCGTCACCTGGATCTCGCCGCCGACTATCTGGTGATGGCCGCCTGGCTGGCCTTCCTGAAGTCGCGCCTGCTGCTGCCGGTACCGCAGGCGGACGACGAGCCCAGCGGTGCCGAGATGGCCGCCGCCCTGCACTTCCAGCTGCAACGCCTGGAGGCCATGCGCACCGCCGGCCGAGCGCTGATGGACCGGCCGCGCCTCGGCGATCGGTTCCACGGGCGGGGTCAACCTGAGGCGACGACGGTACGCCGCCAGACCGTGCACGACCTGACATTCCATGACCTGCTGGCCGCCTACGCAACCCTGTATCGGCGCGGCGAGGTGCGGGAACTGACCATCGAGCCCTTCGACCTCTACTCCGTCGATCAGGCCCTGGAGCGCATCACCCGCATGCTGGGCCTGGCCGTGGACTGGACCGTGCTGGTGCGTTTCCTGCCCGAGGACCTGCGCGACCCGCTGCATCTGCGCTCGGCCTTAAGCGCCACCTTCGTCGCCAGCCTGGAACTGGCCCGCCAGGGCACCGTGGACCTGCGCCAGGAGGGCGGTCCGTTCTCGCCCCTCTCGCTGCGGCGGAAGGGGTAGGCCGATGGCCGAGGAGGAAACCGCCGCTCCACCCATGGACGCGTACCAGGGCCTGCGCCTACTGGAGGCAATCCTGTTTGCCTCAACCGAACCGCTGACCGAGAAGGACCTGAAGGCGCGTCTGCCGGCCGGGACCGACGTGGCCGGCCTGCTACGCACCCTGGCGGCGCAGTACAGCGGGCGCGGCGTGGAACTGGTGCGGCGTGGCGGCACCTGGGCCTTCCGTACGGCCCCGGACCTGGCCGAGGCCCTGACCGTGGAGACCGTGGAGCAACGCAAGCTGTCCCGCGCGGCGGTGGAGACGCTGGCCATCATCGCCTACCATCAGCCGGTCACCCGCGCGGAGATCGAGGAGATTCGCGGCGTCGCGGTCTCCAAGGGCACCCTCGACGTGCTGCTGGAGTCCGGTTGGATCCGCCCGCGCGGACGCCGTCCCACCCCCGGGCGGCCGCTCACCTGGGGCACCAGCGACGCTTTCCTGGACCATTTCGGGCTGGAGACCCTGAAGGACCTGCCAGGGATCGAGGAGATGCGCGCCGCCGGCCTGCTGGACGCGCGCCCGGCCCTGGCCGCCTACGGCGCGCGGGCAGGCCCGGACGAGGGCGCGCTGGACGATGTGGACGGCCCCGACCTGGAGGGCGCCACCCCGCCCGAGCCGCTGGACCCGGAGGGCGGGTGACCCCATGACGACCGGCCTCAGTGTCTGTCCGGAAAGCCTTGCAAAACACCACATACGGCGTGCGATTCGGGGACAGGCACATAATATATGGAAAGCAAGACGATGGATTGGGATGGGGTCAGACAAGACCTGATGGGAACGCCGGGCGCCATCGCCCTCACGCCGCCGAGCGCACGTCGTGCAGGGCGCGCGAGACGGTCTCCACCAGGCCGCGCGCGGTGATGGGCTTTTCCAG
>JANQGN010000714.1 GCA_028277295.1 Rhodospira sp. | reverse complement strand
TGAGATCGCCCAGGAGCCCACCCACACCGAGGCCGGACCGGAGCTGAACCCGCCCATCACCGTCTACGACACCTCCGGCCCCTACACCGACCCCAACATCTCCATCGACCTGCTGCAGGGACTGCCGGACGTGCGCGGGGACTGGATCGAGGCCCGCGGCGACACGGAACTCCTCGATGGCCCGAGTTCCGCCTTCGGCCGCACCCGCCAGCACGACCCCGAGCTCGCGCACCTGCGCTTCGAACACCTGCGCACGCCGCGTCGCGCCAAGGCCGGCGCCAACGTCACGCAGATGCACTATGCGCGCCGCGGCATCATCACGCCCGAGATGGAATACGTCGCCATCCGCGAGAACATGCGCCTGGACGAGCTGCGCGCCGACCCGCGCTACGACAAGCTGCTGCGCCAGCAACGCGGCCACGCGTTCGGGGCCGCAATTCCAGAGACCATGACGCCCGAGTTCGTCCGCGAGGAGGTCGCTCGCGGGCGCGCCATCATTCCGGCCAACATCAACCATCCGGAGCTGGAGCCGATGATCATCGGCCGCAATTTCCGGGTGAAGATCAACACCAACATCGGCAACTCGGCCACCACCTCCAGCATCGAGGAAGAGGTCGAGAAGATGGTCTGGTCCGCCCGCTGGGGTGGCGACACCCTGATGGACCTGTCCACCGGCAAGAACATCCACGAGACCCGCGAGTGGATCCTGCGCAACGCGCCCATGCCCATCGGCACGGTACCCATCTATCAGGCGCTGGAGAAGGTGGACGGCAAGGCGGAGGAACTCACCTGGGAGATGTTCCGCGACACCCTGATCGAGCAGGCGGAACAGGGCGTGGACTATTTCACCATCCACGCCGGCGTGCTCCTGCGCTACATCCCGCTGACCGCGGACCGCGTCACGGGCATCGTCTCCCGCGGCGGATCGATCCTGGCGAAATGGTGTCTGGCGCACCACCAGGAGAACTTCCTCTACACCCACTTCGCCGAGATCTGCGACATCATGAAGGCCTATGACGTCGCCTTCAGCCTCGGAGACGGACTGCGGCCGGGAAGCATCGCCGACGCCAACGACCGCGCCCAGTTCGCCGAACTGGAAACCCTGGGCGAGCTGACCAAGTTCGCGTGGGAGCACGACGTGCAGGTCATGATCGAGGGCCCAGGCCACGTGCCGCTGCAGATGATCGAGGAGAACGTCACCAAGGAGCTCAAGGACTGCTTCGAGGCGCCCTTCTACACCCTGGGGCCGCTGATCACCGACATCGCGCCCGCCTACGACCACATCACCTCCGGCATCGGCGCCGCCAACATCGGCTGGTACGGCACCGCCATGCTCTGCTACGTCACGCCCAAGGAGCACCTGGGCCTGCCGGACAAGCAGGACGTGCGCGACGGCATCGTCACCTACAAGATCGCCGCCCACGGCGCCGACCTGGCCAAGGGTCTACCTGGCGCCCAGGCGCGCGACAACGCACTGAGCAAGGCGCGCTTCGAGTTCCGTTGGGAGGACCAGTTCAACCTGTCGCTGGACCCGGACCGCGCCCGCGCATTCCACGACCAGACCCTGCCCCACCAGTCGCACAAGGTCGCCCACTTCTGTTCCATGTGCGGCCCCCACTTCTGCTCCATGAAGATCACCCAGGACGTGCGCGACTACGCCCGGTCACACCAGCTCGACGATGCCGAACAGGCCATCAAGGTGGGGATGCAGGAGAA
>JANQGN010000598.1 GCA_028277295.1 Rhodospira sp. | reverse complement strand
CAGGCTCCGGTTCCGGCTCAGGGACCGGCGGCACCGGGGTTTCCCGCCGAGACGTCGTTTCATCGGCGATTTCCACAAGGTCCACGATCAACGGCGCGCGCTCCGGCGGTTCCCTGAGAACATGCGGCAACCCCATCCAGGCGATCAGCAGGATCGCCAGATGGAGCCCCCCGGATATCAACATGCCGTGTGTCATGGCGCTTCCATTGGCCCGCCGAGCCGACAAACAGGTGTTCCACCCGCGGCATTTGATCGAGACCGGTTGATCCAGTCCGCAAGGTGCGCTCGCACCGACGATGTGGCACACCGTCCAGTCGCGCGTTGGCGCGCCACCGGCTGCTTTCGCAGCCGACGAGCACACCCTGCGAGGCAACGCCGGCCGGTCATCGTCAACGGCCGTCGCGTTTAGCGTGACGCCTCGGCGGCGCCCGCGCCGCCGGAGCCGCCGCCCGGTTGGGTGACCAAGGCCACGCGGCGATAGCCGCCCTCATACAGCGCCCCCATCGCCGCCATCACCCGGCCGTAGGGGACGCCCTCGTCGCCGCGGACATAGACCCGGGCGTCGGGATTGGCGCCGGTGATGGCGTCCATGCGGCTGGCCAGGCCCTCCAGCGATACCTGGGTCTGGTTGATGAACAGCCGGCCGTCGCGCTGCACCGAGACGGTCAGCGCGGTGTTGTCCTGGTCCATGCTGGGACTGCTCGCCTTGGGCAGTTCCACGTCAACGCCGGTGACCAGCAGGGGTGCTGTGACCATGAAGATCACCAGCAGCACCAGCATCACGTCCACCATCGGGGTGACGTTGATCTCGCTGATCGGGGGGCGGCGGTGGCGGCTGCCGGGGCCGCCGCGTGGGGCAAGGTTGGCGCCCATGGTGGTGTTCCGTCCTTACGCGTCTTGAGCCGGGAGGCGGCCGCCAGGATGGTGCGTCGAGCGGTCCGTGCGGTCCTCGATCTGCCGCGACAGGATGGCGCTGAACTCGCCGGAGAAGGCTTCCAGGCGGCGGGCGTAGCGGTCGATGTCGTTGGACAGCTTGTTGTAGGCCACCACCGCCGGAATGGCGGCCACAAGGCCGATGGCGGTGGCGAACAGCGCCTCGGCGATCCCGGGCGCGACCGTGGCCAGGCTGGTATCCTTCGACATGCCGATGGCGTGGAAGCTGTTCATGATGCCCCAGACGGTTCCGAACAGCCCGACAAAGGGGGCCACCGAGCCCGTGGAGGCGAGGAAGCCCAGGCGCCGTTCCAGGTCATCCAGTTCGCGGCTCATGGTGATCTGCATCACCCTGTCAATGCGTTGCGACAGGCTGGCGCCCAGGCTGAGGCCGTTGCCGCCGCGCCCCGTCGCCCGGCGCCATTCGCGCATGGCGTCCATGAACAGCTTGCTCATGGGGTCGCGCCGGCCCGGCCCCATGCGGTCGTACAGGTCATCCAGCGAGCCGCCCGACCAGAACCGGTCCTCGAAGGCGTCGGCGCGCCGGAACAGGGACTTCAGGCGCCAGAGCTTGTCGATGATGATGGCCCAGGACCAGAACGAGGCCAGCACCAACATCAGCATGACGCCCTTGACCACCCAGTCGGCCTGCAGGAACAGGCTCATGGGGTCCAGCTTGGCGGCGGGTACCGCCGCCGCGCCGTCCCGGCCGGCGTTCATGAGGTCCAGGCCGCTAAGACCGGTGCCGCCGCCGGGCACGGCGGGCAGGGCCTCGCGGTCGGCGGGAAGGGCCGGCGCCGCGTCGGGCGTCGGGGGCTGGACCTGGACGGCGTCGCTCAGGCTCCAAAGGCCCGTCCCCCGGACCAGGTCGCCGAGTGAACCGGCGACGTCGAAGATCAGCGTTTCCATGGCGTGCCCGTCACGCTCCCGTTGCTGTGCCTGGGGCGGTTTCTATGAAGGGATGAGCGTCGAGGTGCGCCCGCAGCGCCTCCCGCAGCGTCGCTGGCACCCGCCCCGGCCGGCCCTGGTCCGTCACCATGGCGAGGCGCAGGCGCACGGCGACCAGCAGGGTGTCGTCCCTGAACATGTCCTGGGCGACGCGCATGGTCGCGCCGCCCACCTCGATCACATGAGTGCGCACCACAAGAAGGTCGTCAAGGTGGGCGGGGCGGTGAAAGGTGGCCTCGCACTGATGCACGGCGAAGCCCACGCCGGACGCGGCGCGCAGGTCGCGGTGCCTCAGACCGAACAGGCGCATCATCTCGGTGCGGGCCCGCTCGGCATAACGCAGGTAGTCGGCATGGTAAACGATCCCGCCGGCATCGGTGCACTCGTAGTAGACGCGGACCGGGTAAAGGTGGGCGCCGTCGCGCATGATCCCGCTGGACGGCAGGGGGTGTGCGGCCATGCCGTCCTGGATGCTGGTGTCGGACCCGGTGGCGGTGCCTTGGGAATCCCTCACGATATGTCCTCTTCGGTTGCTCCCCCCCAAAGGTCGGGATGATGACCGTCCCCCCGACGGTCGTCCTCTCGTGGCGGTGTCAGGCCCAGATGGCGCCAGCCGCCGGCGGTCACCACGCGGCCGCGCGGCGTGCGCTGAAGGAATCCCTGCTGGATCAGGAACGGTTCGATGACGTCTTCCAGGGTGTCGCGTTCCTCCGACAGGGCGGCGGCGATGGTCTCCACGCCCACCGGACCGCCGCCATAATGGGTGACGATACACTTTAGGTAGCGTCGATCCATGGCGTCCAGGCCTCGATTGTCCACTTCCAGCCGGCGCAACGCCGCATCGGTGGCGGCCCGATCCACGGCGGTCTGCCCGGCCACGGCGGCGAAGTCCCGCACCCGGCGTAGCAGCCGGCCGGCCACGCGCGGAGTGCCACGCGCGCGCCGGGCGATTTCGGCCGCGCCGTCGGCGGTCAACGGCATGCCCAGCTTGGCGGCGCCCCGGCGCACGATCGCCTCAAGCTCCTCGGGGGTATAGAAGTTCAGGCGAACGGGAATACCGAAGCGGTCGCGCAGGGGGGTGGTCAACAGCCCCGATCGCGTGGTGGCCCCCACCAGGGTAAACGGTTTCAGGTCAATGCGCACGGACCGGGCCGCCGGTCCCTCGCCAATGATCAGGTCGAGCTGGAAGTCCTCCATCGCCGGATACAAGACCTCCTCTATGGCGGGATTGAGGCGATGGATTTCGTCGATGAACAGGACGTCGCGGGCCTCCAGGTTGGTCAGGAT
>JANQGN010000557.1 GCA_028277295.1 Rhodospira sp. | reverse complement strand
CAGGCTGGCGGCGGCTCCGATCAGGATCACCAGCACCCAGGTCCAGGGCTCCGGCCAGCGCCAGACCCACAGCGCCGGTCCGGCGGAGACGACCACCGCGCCGGTGGCGAACCACATCAGGATGGTCAGCGGCCGGTCCGTGGCCGACAGGATCTTCACCATGGTCAGCGCCCCGGCGATCAGCGCCGCCGAGGCGAGCGCGGCCAGCGCGTCCATGTCGAGGGCGGCGGGATCCGGACGCATCACCACCAGCACCCCCAGGAACCCGGCCAGCGTCGCCAGGCCGCGCCGCCAGCGCACTACCTCGCCGAGGATCAGGACCGCCAGCAGGATCATGAACAGCGGCCGCGCATAGGTGATGGTGACCGCCGCCGCCAGGTCCATGTGGGTGATGGCGTGAAACAACGCGAACATGGCCGCGATACCCAGCGTGACGCGCAGGACATGCAGCCAGGGCCGGTGCGTGCGATACACGCCCAGTCCTTGCCCGCGCAGGAACAAAGCCAGGGTCAGCAGCCCGAACAGGCAGCGGAAGAACACGACCTGGAAGGTATGCAACTCGCCGCCGACATGCTTGATCATCCCGCCCATGGCCGAGAACACGATGGCGCTGAGCAGCATGAACAGGGCGCCGCGGGCATTGCCCGACAGGGCGCCCCAGCGGGCGACAAGATCAGGGGGCACGGAAAGCCTCGCACGGTGGGGGCGGGAGACCGGCGCCGGGGGCTCGGCATCGGCAAGTCTAGAAGGGCGGGACGGCCGTCGGCGATGGAATTCGCGGCCGGTCCGCCGCCGGGCCGGCATGCTCAATGCGCATGGCTCGCCGCCGACCTCGGCCGTCCGCGCCTAACTCGGGCGTTGCAGCGCGGCCACCAGTTCAACATGCGCCGACCATGGAAACTGGTCGATGGGGGCCACGGCCGCCAGGCGGTAGCCACCGTCGACCAGGATGCGGATGTCACGGGCGAAGGTGGCCGGGTTGCAGGACACGGCGATGACGGTCGGCGGTCCGGACGTGGCCAGGGCGTCCGCCTGGGCGCGGGCCCCGGCGCGTGGCGGGTCGAACACGACAAAATCCGCGCGAGCCAGGGCCGGGCCGGAAAGGGGGTCGCGGGCCAGGTTCCGGGTCTCGGTGGACAGGCGTCTGGGCGGGACACCGGGCGCCGCCCCCAACGCGCCCATGGCCTCGGCCACTCCGTCGACCGCATGCATCGCCAGTCCGCGCGCCACCAGGGGCAGGCTGAAGGTGCCCAGACCGGCGAACAGGTCGAGCCCGCGTGCCGCGCCCTTGGGCAGGCGGGCGAGGATGGCGGCGGTGATGGCCGCCTCGCCCTCCCGTGACGGCTGCAGGAACGCGAGTGGCGGCAGAGTCACCGGCAGATTGGCAAAGCGCACCTGCGGAGGGCGCCGGGCGGTGAGCGGCTCCCAGGCGGTTCCGCCGAGCCTGATACCCAGGCGCGCCAGATCGGCGGCCTCGGCCATGGCGGCCAGCCGTTCGCGTCCGGTCAGGTCCGGCGGCGCGGGCAGGTCCAGGGTCATGTCGAGGCCGGTGTCGGTGTCCGCGAGCACCACCTGGCCCCGCGTCCCGGGTGTCGCCAGCGCGCCGAGCAGCGGTCGCAAGGGGCCCCCGGCGCCCACCAATCCGGCAAGCGTTGGTGACAGCAGCGCGCAGTTCCGTACGTCCTCCAGCCGATGGCTCGCCGGGCCGTGGAAACCCAGCACCACGCCGACGGTGGTTCTGACCCAACCCAGGGTTGCACGGCGGCGGGTGCCCGGCGGAATGGACACCATCGGCTCCAGGACAGTGTCCGTCAGGCCCCGGTGGCCCAGGGCTTGGCGGATGGTTTCCCGCTTCCAGGTCGCCAGGGCGCCTGGGGCCAGGTGCTGGAGTGCGCACCCGCCGCACGGACCATAGTGAGGGCAGGGCGGGGCGACGCGGTCCGCCGATGGCGTCAGGACGGCGTCGACCGAGCCGCGTGCCTCGGCCGACCTGCCAACCGCCACGCGCGCCCGCACCCGCTCGCCCGGCAGGGCGCCGGGCAGGAACACCCGCTGTCCCTGATGGCTGGCCAGGCCGTCTCCCTGGGCGCCCAGGGCATCCACGGTCAACACCAGGGTCTCGGTGCGGCGCTCCCGCGCGGTGGCGGGCCGGCGCGGCGAGCGGCGGTTGGAGGGGCGGTTGGCGGTCATGACCGGGACTTACGGCCTGGGTCGCTGTCTGGCAAGGGTTCCCGGCGCGCCAGCGGCCAGCGTACAGTCGGGGCGTTGTCGTCTCAAGCCCAACCGGAGCGCGCGCCATGCTGACCGACGCCATGAAGGGATTGCGGGTGCTGGACCTGTCCCAGTACATCCCGGGTCCTTTCGCCACCCTCCTGTTGTCCGATCTGGGGGCCGAGGTGGTGAAGGTCGAACCGCCCGCTGGCGATCCCATGCGCGGCTTTGGCCCGTCGGGCGCCGATGGCGTGTCGGCGTTCTACACGGTCCTGAACCGCAACAAGACCGTGGTGCGCGTGGACCTCAAGACCGACGCCGGCCGTGAGACCGTCGAGGCCCTGGTCAAGGGGAGCCACGTGCTGCTGGAAAGCTATCGTCCGGGCACCCTGGAGCGCCTGGGCCTGGGGCCGGGGCGACTGCGCGAGATCGCGCCCCATTTGGTGCATTGCGCCTTGTCCGGGTATGGCCAGGATGGCCCGTTGCGGTTGCGCGCGGGCCATGACCTGACCTACCTGGCCCTGGGCGGCGCCCTGGACGCCACCGGTCCGGCCGAGCGTCCAGTGATGCCGTTCCCGCCCCTGGCCGACCATGCCGGGGCGCTGATGGCGGTGGTCGGTATCCTCGGGGCGCTGTTGCGCCGTCTGCGCAGCGGTCGGGGG
>JANQGN010000501.1 GCA_028277295.1 Rhodospira sp. | reverse complement strand
CACCTATGCCATCCTCGCGCGGATGCGGGCCGGTGACGGAGACAGGGAGGGCGCGCAAGACGCCGTGGAGCACGGATTGAGGCGCCATCCGCACGATGTTGTGTTGAAGGACTTTCGGACCAAGCTGACAAGGGGGGCGGACCTCCCCCTGGTCAGCACCGCGTATCGGCAAGTGGCACGGCGGCGGGACGGCGATCCGATCGAGGCCACCCAGGACGAGGTGCTCCGCAGCGGTTGCCTGCGCGCGCTCCGCGATCGGCTGGACACGGACGACAGCGCCAGGGACGCCGTGCGGGCCATCCTGGACGAGGACCCGAACCTCGCTTACGCGCGCCTGCTGGCCGCCCGTCACAGGCTCTGGGATGCGAAATCCCAGGTCCTGCCCACCGTGGCCGAAGCCTTCGAGGCCGCCCTGGCCGATGGTGATCGCGCGCGACTGGAAGCCCTGGCCAAAACGGCCCCGCGCCTGGAGGCCCTGATTTTGCTGGCCCGCGCCCTCTTCGGGGATACACAGGCGGCGCAAGAGATCGTCCGCCGCCTGCGTGGCGTGACCAAGGAAACGCCGGATCAAGGGACCCGCATCCTTGGCCTGCGCCTGAAACTGGTCATCAACGGCATCGACGCCGGCGGTGATCCCCTCGAAACGATCCAGGGCCATCGGGATCTCGTGCGCCAGACGCTGTATGATGCCAACGAGGCCCTGGCCGCCGAGGCGTTCCTCGCCGCCTGAGGTCGGACCGATGTCGTGCGGATGATGTCTTGTGGCGGGACCCGCTTGTGCGCGGTTTTTGGTCGACCGTGATCAAACGATCCCCGCCAACACCCCCTCCCCCACCACCATCAACCTGGGTCCCACGGTCCAGACCAGGGCGCAGGTGACGGGGCGGTCGGGGTAGACCTGCGCCAGGACGGCCCGATAGAGGGCCATCTGCCGCAGGTACACGGGCGGCACCGTGTCCGGGTCGGTGGGCGGCGGCCGGTTGGTCTTGAAGTCCAGCACCATCACCCGGTCGCCGGCGACGACCAGGCGGTCCACCTGGCCGGACACCACCTCGCCCGCCACCACGCCGACGATGGGAACCTCGGCGCGGGAACCAGGGCCGAACACCGGCGCGAGGGCCGGGTCGTCCAGCACCGCCAGCACCTCCCCCGCCAGGGCCTCCACGGCCGCCGCGTCCAGGCCATGGGCCGGCCGCGCCAGGAAGGCCCGGGCCGCCGCCCCGCGCGCCTCGGCCTTCAGGTCGGGCAAGGTCTGCAACAGCCGGTGGACCAGGCGCCCGCGTTTGTAGGGATCCGCCGCGCCCGCCGGCACCAGGGGCGAGGCGGCGGCCGGCTCGATCGCCGGGCGTGACGGCGCCAGCGGCCGCGAGGGCCGGGGTTCCGGTGCCGGCTCCGACCACAACCAGGCGGGCTGTTCGTCGCCACCGAGCGCCTCCGGGGCACCGTCGGCGCCTGCCTCGGGACGCGGCGGATGGGTCTGCCTGCCATGATGCCGCCAGATGTGGGCGTCCTCCTCTGGCAGCCCGGCGGCCATCAGATCCGGATCGGCCGCCGCGTCGCGCACGGTGAAGCCCTCCAGGGCCCGCGCCACCAGGCGATACCAGCAGCCCTCGCGCGTCACCTGCCGGGTCCGCCAGCCGCAGATGATCAGCCTGTCCTCGGCGCGCGTCATGGCCACGTAGAGCAGGCGGCGATACTCCCGCTCCTGGGCCGCCAGGCGGGCCTCGTGCAGGGGCTGGGTGACGGCGGGCTCGCGGTCGGCGGCGCTGGGCGGCCAGAACAGCAAGGCATCGTCGCCGGCTCCGTCGAAGTAAACGTGGGTGTCCCCGGCGGGCGGCATGCCCAGGGTGTCGGGCAGGATCACCACCGGCGCCTGCAAGCCCTTGGAGCCATGCACGGTCATCACCCGCACGGCGCCACCGCCGTGATCCAGGTCGCGCTTGACCTGTGTCCCAGCGACGACCAGCCCCCGCAGGAAGGCCCCCAGGGACGGCGCTTGCTCGCGATCGTGAACCAGGGCCTGGGTCAGAAACTCGTCGATGGGATCCTCGGCCTCGGTCCCCAGGCGGGCGACCAAGGCTCGGCGTCCGTCCAGGCGCTCCAGGACATGGGCGAACAACTCGTGAGGTGGCATCTGGTCGGCCAGGGCCATCAGGTCGGACAGCCACCGCCAGGCGCGACCGAACGCGTCGTTCGCGCCCTGCCGGTCCTCCAGCACCGACCAC
>JANQGN010000055.1 GCA_028277295.1 Rhodospira sp. | reverse complement strand
AGAGGGGACACCATGAGCGCACGACGGGCCTTGATCGCCGGCAACTGGAAGATGAACGGCCTGCGTGCCGATGGGCTGGACCTGGCGCGCGCGCTGGCGGCCTGGCTCGATGGCGAGGGATCCGAGGCCGCCGCCCGCCTGGACATGCTGGTCTGCCCGCCGGCAACGCTGGTGGCACCCGTGGCCAGCGTCATCGCCGGCACCCGCCTGACCGTGGGCGGCCAGGATTGCCACGCCCAGGAGAAGGGCGCCCACACCGGCGACGTCAGCGCCTGGATGCTCAAGGACCTGGGCTGCGGCCACGTGATCGTCGGCCACTCGGAGCGCCGCACCGACCACGGCGAAACCGACGAGACGGTCCGCGCCAAGGCCGCCGCCGCCCTGGCCGCCAGCCTGGTGCCCATCATCTGCATCGGCGAGACCGAGGCCGAGCGCGACGCCGGCCAGGCGCTGGCGGTGGTCTCGCGCCAGTTCAATGGCTCGCTGCCCGAGGGCGCGACCGGCACCAACGTGGTCATCGCCTATGAGCCGGTGTGGGCCATCGGCACCGGCCGCACCCCCACCACCGAGGACGTCGCCGAGATGCATCAACGCATCCGCGCCGACGCCCGCGCGTGCCTGGGGGACGGCGCCGATGCCCTGCGCGTTCTCTATGGCGGCTCGGTCAAGCCGGGCAACGCCGCCGAGCTGATGGGCATCGCCGACGTGGACGGCGCCCTGGTCGGCGGCGCCAGCCTGAAGGCGGCCGATTTCCAGGCCATCGCCAGCGCCTGCCCTTAGGGATCGCGCGCGGCCCGGTCGCGGACGAAATTGCGCTGGCCTTGCCGGGGCTGGATGATTACAACGGCGGGCAACGGAAACGCACAGCGGACGGCCCGCCCGCCCGGGCATCGGCCTGGGCGCGGGATCCGGTCGCGATCCCCGGGGTGCCGTAACGAGGACTCATGATTACCGTCATTCTGGTTATCCACCTGCTGATCGCCATCGCCATGGTGGCCCTGATCCTGTTGCAGCGCTCCGAGGGCGGCGCGCTGGGCATCGGCGGATCCGGGGGCGGCCCCGGCGTGATGAGCGGTCGCGCGGCGGGCAACCTGTTGACCCGGAGCACCGGGGTGCTGGCGGCGGCCTTCATGGTCACCAGCATGACCCTGGCCATCCTGGCGTCGAATGGCGGCGGCGAGGGCAGCGTGCTCGACGCCGCCCCGGCCGAGGAGGAAACCGGCGCGCCCCTGGTTCCAACCACCGGGAATGGCCGTCCCGGGGAGCCGATGGCCCCCATGGGGGACGAGGGTTCGGCGCCGCCCTTCCCCGCCGTGCCGGACGCTCCGGCCGCCGGTGACGCGCCGCCGGTGCCGTCGGCGCCGCTGGCCGAGTGAACGCCGCGCCGGAGTGTCGGCGCAAGATACCGTCATGACGGCGCCGGGCCTGTCCGGCGTCCTCCAACCCCATCCACCCTCGCGACCCATGGGCCGGCCGCCGGCCGGGTCCGGGCGAGAGCACGCGCGCGAGCGATGACGACACGGTTCATCTTCATCACGGGCGGGGTGGTGTCCTCGCTGGGCAAAGGGCTGGCCTCGGCCGCGCTGGGCGCGGTGCTGCAGGCGCGCGGCTTCACCGTGCGGCTGCGCAAGCTGGACCCATACCTGAACATCGATCCGGGCACCATGAGCCCCACCCAGCACGGCGAGGTC
This sequence comes from Rhodospira sp., assembly GCA_028277295.1. GTDB lineage: Bacteria > Pseudomonadota > Alphaproteobacteria > Rhodospirillales > Rhodospirillaceae > Rhodospira. The sequence goes on along the minus strand of JANQGN010000055.1, from coordinate 16,364 downwards.
TACGTCACCGATGACGGGGCCGAGACCGACCTGGACCTGGGCCACTACGAGCGCTTCACCGGGGTTTCCTCGCGCCGATCCGATAACGTCACCGCCGGTCGCATCTACAAGACGGTGCTGGAGAAGGAGCGGCGCGGCGACTACCTGGGCGGCACCGTGCAGGTCATCCCGCACGTGACCGACGCCATCAAGGAGTTCATCACCGCCGACCTCACCGGCGAGGACTTCGCCCTCATCGAGATCGGCGGCACCGTCGGCGACATCGAGAGCCTGCCGTTCCTCGAGGCCATTCGCCAGTTGGGCAACGAACTGGGGCCCGAGCGCACCATGTTCGTGCACCTGACCCTGTTGCCCTACATCGCCACCGCCGGCGAGTTGAAGACCAAGCCCACCCAGCACTCGGTTAAGGAACTGCTGAGCGTTGGCATCCAGCCGGACTTGCTGCTATGCCGCAGCGAGCACGAAATCCCCGACAGCGAGCGGCGCAAGATCGCCCTGTTCTGCAACGTGCGCCAGGAGGCCGTGATCGCCGCCTACGACGCGCCCTCGATCTACGACGTGCCCGTCAACTACCATACGGAAGGACTGGACACGCAGGTCTGCCGGCACTTCCAGCTCGGTTGCGAAAGCCCGCCCGACCTGTCCCGCTGGCACACCATCGTTCAGCGCGTGCGCCAACCGGAAGGCGAGGTGACCATCGCCGTGGTCGGCAAGTATATGAAACTGCTGGACTCCTACAAGTCCCTGGCGGAAGCCCTGGTACACGGCGGCATCGCCAACAATGTCAAGGTGCGCCTGGAGTGGCTGGACAGCCAGGTGTTCGAGCAGGCCGACAACAGCACCCTCCTGGAACGCGTTGACGGCATCCTCGTGCCCGGTGCCTTCGGCGAGCGCGGCGCCGCCGGCATGATGGCCGCCGCCCGTTTCGCCCGTGAGAAGGATGTGCCCTACCTGGGCATCTGCTTCGGCATGCAAATGGCGGTGATCGAGGCGGCCCGCAACCTGGCCGGCATTCCCGGCGCCGGGTCCACCGAACTCAGCGACCCGCCCGCCAAGGTGGTCGGCCTGATGACCGAATGGATGCGCGGCAACGCGGTGGAACGCCGACAGGCCGACGGCGACATGGGCGGAACCATGCGCCTGGGCGCCTATCCCTGCATCCTCAAGCCCGGATCGCGGGCCCAGGCGATTTACGGCGGCGCCGACACCATCGACGAGCGCCATCGCCACCGCTACGAGGTCAACAACGCCTACATCGGTCCTCTGGAAGCGCGTGGCCTTGTGTTCTCGGGCATGTCTCCCGACGGTCTGCTGCCGGAGATCGTGGAAATCCCCGACCACTCCTGGTTTATCGGCGTCCAGTTCCATCCGGAACTGAAATCCAAGCCGTTCGATCCGCATCCCCTGTTCACCGCCTTCGTCGGCGCCGCCGTCGAGAAGTCGCGGCTGGTGTGATCCCGCGCCGCCCGCCACCCAGCACTTGAGGAAAGGGACATCACGGATTTCCGGGACCATCGCCTGTCACCCCAAGCACCGACCGAACGCCCACCCCATCGATGGTTATCGCGTTCGCACGCCTGGTCGCTGTCATCGGAGGCTGGCGTGCCGTTCGTCCGAAAAACACTGTCATTGCGAGCCCGCGTCTCTTGATGCGGGCGAAGCAATCCAGAGCAAAAATCACCACCCTCTGCCCTGGATTGCTTCATCCCTTCGCTCCTCGCAATGACAGTGTCTGTACGTCCGAAGAACAGAACGTCTTAAAGCCGAACAGAAACGTGTGAATACGATAGCCCATGAATGGGGGGAGGGGTTCTGCTGGCGATCACCGCCAAACTCGCTTTCCCTTGATGACCCTACGGTAAAGGGACCGCCGTCATGACCGCTCCCGCCGCCCCGCCCCGCGCCGTGCCGGTCGGCCCCCACCTCCTGGCCAACGACCGGCCGCTCGCGCTCATCGCCGGGCCGTGCCAGATGGAAAGCCGCGACCACGCCCTGGAGGTCGCCGACGCCCTGTCGGCCATCGCCGGGGCGGCCGGCATGCCGCTGATCTTCAAGACCTCCTTCGACAAGGCTAACCGCACCGCGCTGTCTGGCGCGCGCGGCGTGGGGATGGACGCCGCCCTGCCGGTGCTGGCCGAAATCCGCGAAACCCTCGGCTGTGCCGTGCTCACCGACGTCCATGAGCCCGCTCAGTGCGCCCCGGCGGCCGAGGTGGTGGACGTTCTGCAAATCCCGGCCTTCCTTTGCCGCCAGACCGACCTGCTGGTGGCCGCCGCCCGGACCGGCGCGGTGGTTAACGTGAAGAAGGGGCAGTTCCTGGCCCCATGGGACATGACCAACGTTGTCGCCAAGCTGGACCAGTCGGGCAACGAGAAGGTGCTGGTGACCGAGCGCGGCGCCTCCTTCGGCTACAACACCCTGGTCACCGACATGCGCGGCCTGCCGATCATGGCACGGCAGACCGGATGCCCGGTGGTGATGGACGCCACCCACGCGGTGCAGCAACCGGGCGGCCAGGGCACCGCCAGCGGCGGCCAGCGCGAGTTCGCGCCCATCCTGGCCCGCGCCGCCGTGGCCGTGGGCGTGGCCGCCGTGTTCATCGAAACCCACCCCGACCCGGACCAGGCGCCGTCCGACGGCCCGAATATGATCCCGCTGCGGGACATGCCGGCGCTGCTGGAGGTGCTCACCGCCCTCGACAGGGTTGCCAAGTCCAACCCTCTGTGTCTTTAAAGTTTTGTCTGTCTTTAAAGTTTCATCGCCGGATGGCCTGACAGTCGTCAAAACGGTCAGCGGCGTCCTTCGACCGCCTCACCCCTTCTCGCCTCAACCCGACCAAGACGGGAGACCAACCCCATGGCCGCGATCATCGACATCAATGCCCGCCAAATCCTGGATTCCCGGGGCAATCCGACCGTGGAAGTGGACGTGGTGCTGGAAACCGGCGCCATGGGCCGCGCCGCCGTGCCCTCCGGCGCCTCGACGGGCGTCCATGAGGCCGTCGAACTGCGCGACGGCGACAAGACCCGCTATGGGGGCAAGGGCGTGCTGCGCGCCGTCGAGGCCGTCAACGGCGAGATCTTCAACGCCCTGTCCGGCATGGAAGCCGAGGAACAGCGGCTGATCGACCAGACCATGATCGACCTGGACGGCACCCCCAACAAGGGCCGCCTGGGCGCCAACGCCATCCTTGGCGTCTCGCTGGCCACCGCCAAGGCGGCCGCCGAGGAAGCCGGCCTGCCGCTCTACCGCTACATCGGCGGCGCCTTCGCCCATGCCCTGCCGGTGCCGATGATGAACATCGTCAACGGCGGCCAGCACGCGGATAACCCCATCGACATCCAGGAGTTCATGATCATGCCCGTGTCGGCGACCAGCATCGCCGACGGCGTGCGCATGGGCGCCGAGGTGTTCCACGCGCTCAAGAAGCAACTGAAGGACGCCGGCCACAACACCAACGTGGGCGACGAGGGCGGCTTCGCCCCCGGCCTGTCCAGCGCCGACGAGGCCCTGGGCTTCATCATGAAGGCCATCGAGGCCGCCGGCTACAAGCCCGCCGACGACATCATGCTGGCGCTGGACGCGGCCTCCAGCGAGTTCTTCAAGGACGGCCAGTACAAGCTGGAAGGCGAGGGCAAGACCCTGGACGCCGCCGGCATCGTCGACTACTACGCCGACCTCTGCGCCCGCTACCCGATCCTGTCCATCGAGGACGGCTGCGCCGAGGACGACTGGGACGGCTGGAAGCTGCTGACCGATCGCCTGGGCGGCACGGTCCAGCTTGTGGGTGACGACCTGTTCGTCACCAACCCGGAGCGCCTGGCCGACGGCATCAGGAAGGGGGTCGGCAACTCCATCCTGGTCAAGGTCAACCAGATCGGCAGCCTGACCGAAACCCTGCACGCGGTGGAAATGGCCCACAAGGCCAGCTACACCGCCGTGCTGTCGCATCGCTCCGGCGAGACCGAGGACAGCACCATCGCCGACATCGCGGTGGCCACCAACTGCGGCCAGATCAAGACCGGCTCGCTATCGCGCTCCGACCGCATCGCCAAGTACAACCAGCTCATCCGCATCGAGGAAGAGCTGGGTCCGCAGGCCCGCTACGCCGGCAAGAGCGTGCTGCGGGGGTAAGGACCAGGGCCTGTCAGGCGTGAACCACGACGGGGCGGCGTTCGAAAGGACGCCGCCCTTTTTCGTGCACGACCCCTTCATACACACGTTTTTCATCGACTACAGCAAATCCCAAGCGATCTGGCACAGATCGCCCTGGAAGATCTTTTGGGGACGATTTGCTTGAAAAACAAATTGTTAGAGCCCGTCCGAAAAGTCTCGGCAACCGCAATATGTTGTGTGCCTTTGCCCGAGTTGTACGCCGTATGTAGTGTTTTGCGAGGCTTTCCGGACAGACACTTAGAGCATGTTGGGCGATTCAGACATCACGCAACATGCTCTAAACTCCCCGCCCATGGTCGCGCGTTCAACCCTGCCGCAGGACCCTTCGTCATGTTCCTTGGTTCGTTTTTTGCGCTCCGCAGAGGCAAGGTGCCCCTGAGTCACGGCTTACATGGCTCTGCTAGACGCCCATATCGGGGCACGGCCGAACCCCGGTGTCGACAGGCTTCTGGCGGTCTTCCAGGCCATTGACGAGGCCCATTCGCTCGCACCGGAACACCGCGAAAAGCTAGCCGTTGTGGTCTCAAACCAGCGTTTCTGGCACCTCGCCCCGCAGGACAAGGACGTCCAGGCACGCCACGCCAAGTCCCTGAAGGCCATCCGTGCCTTGACCGCCGACGATGATGACGATCCGGTCCGGAGCGCTCGGCATATGCGCCAGCTTTCAACGTCATCGGCATGAGCCCTGTCCTGTTCGCACGGAAAGGTGTCTGTTCCGAGAGAGCGGTCACCGTCAATGTGTGATAGCCTACGGCCATGGTGGTCGAGCACAACATGATGCATGCGGCCCATCGCCGTCCGTTTCCCCGCCCCATCGTCAATGGCGGACGAGGCTGCCTTATCCACGCTGTGTCGACGAGCATGGACGGGCCTATGATCTTGAGACCAGGGGCATGATCGTTTTACGCCCCATGGGGGCGGGGGCGGGTGGTCGGCCTTGCCGGCGAGCGGACCACGCGTTCGCCTCATCGCCTGGTATGACATCTCCATGCAAGGTGGACCCAGGGACCATGATGACATCCGAGAATTGGGATACCCGGTACGCGACCGACGATTACGTGTTCGGCGTCGACCCCAGTCCTTTTCTGATCGCCTGCCAGGACCGCCTGCCCGTCGCGGGAACCGCGTTGTCCCTGGCCGATGGCGAGGGGCGCAACGGCGTCTGGCTGGCCGAACGGGGGCTCGACGTCCTTGCGCTGGATTGGTCGTCGGAAGGGTTGAAGAAGGCGGAAAGACTGGCGCGCGAGCGGGGTGTCCGCATCCGCACCGACTGCCGCGATATGCTCACGTGGGAGTGGCCCAAGGGCGCCTATGACGTGGTGTGCGCCATGAACTTCCATTTCCCCGCCGAGGTGCGGGAGACCCTGTTCGCGCGCATTGTCGAGACTTTGGCGCCCGGCGGTTTGCTGGTGTTCGAGGGAATCCATCGTGACACCCGCGATCACCACCCACCGTCGGCCCTTTACGACGAAACGATCCTCCGCCGGCTCTGTTCTGGCCTGACACCCGTGGTCGTGTCGACGCGCATGGAATCACGGCAGCATGCGAAGGAGGCGCCGACGACCAAAAAGAAGCTGAATGGCCTCGCCGTCAAGCCGTAGCCGCCACGGGCGCGTTAACACCGGCGTTTCCCAGGGGGACAAGACGCCCCCGGTCCACCGTCACGAGCCGATCGGCAACCCGATCGGCGAGCGCGCGGTCATGGGTAATGAAGATCATGGACAGGCCCCGCTGTTCCTGAAGATCCATGAGAAGCCGCACGATCTTGGCCTGAACGCTCACATCCAGGGCGGATGTCGCCTCGTCGGCGATCAGCACCGGAAGGTCCTGAACCAGGGCACGAGCAATGGCGACTCGCTGCAACTCGCCGCCGCTGAGGGAATGGGCCCGCCGCGCCAGGAACGCATCATCGGTGGCAAGCTGAACGGCCGCCAGACACGCGACCGTCCGCGCCTGCTGGTCGTCTTGCGACACATCGCCCCGCAGGGCCAGTGGCTCGGCCACGGCGTCCTTGATCGTGAAGTGGGCGGCGATCGCTGTTTGCGGGTGCTGCGGCACAAGCGCCGCGCCGATACCACGGGCCGCCAGCCCCTCGCGATTGACACTCACCACCCCGGCGTCGGGCCTGTCGAGACCGGCCAGGATCCGGGCCAGGGTCGATTTTCCGGATCCGCTCTCCCCGAGAACCGCGACGGTCTCTCCGGCGAACAGAGTCAAGTCGAGGCCACGCAGGATGGGCCGGCCCGACTGCGACTTCCAAAGGCCGCGCGCCGTCAAGGCGGCCACGATTCCACCCCGATGACAGGCGACGCGATGGGTGGCGTCATCGTCGCTGGCAACCAGTGACGCGTCCGCGGTTTCGCAGACATCGATCACCTGACGACAGCGGTTGAAGAACGGACAACCCCCGGCGCGGCGCTCGAAACGGCCAGGCACACCTTGCAGGTCCTTTCCGACAAGGCGGTCCGGCTGCGCTCGCAGCAGCCCGCGCGTGTAGGGATGGCGGGGCGCGCCGACAACGGCCGCCGTCGGCCCCTGCTCGATCAGGTGGCCGCCATACAGGACCGCCGTCTCGATCCCGATCTCGCGCATGGCCTCAAAGTCATGGGTGATCAGGAGAACACAGCCGTCACGGGACACCTCGCGAATGGTCGCCAGCGCCTGGCGCCGCGTGTCCGGATCCAGGGCGGCCGTCGGCTCATCGAGAATCAACAAGGCCGGCCGATTGGCCAGCGCCATGGCCAGCAGCACCCGCTGGATCTCGCCGCCGCTCAGCCCCGCCGGGAACCGGCCGGCGACATCGGACGCAAGCCCCTGCCGCCGCAGCAGCGACAGGGCCCGCTCCCGGGCATCCCGAAGCGGCCACCCGTGCGCGGTCATGGCATCGACAACCTGGTCAAGAACCTTCATCTGCGGATTGAGGGCGTCGGCCGTGGCCTGGACGACGAGGGCCGCATGCCGCCCGCGATAGCGGCGCAAGCGGCGTTCGTCGAAGGCCATCACATCGTCGCCATCGAACCACAGACGGCCCTCCACGCAGCCGTCGGACAGTCGCATGAGGGCCTTCGCCAGGCTGGTCTTGCCCGCGCCCGACTCGCCGATCACCACCAAGGGCCGGCCGGGCGTCAGGGTGAAGGATACCCGATCGAGAACGGCCAGCCGGCCATACCGGACGCTCAGGTTTTCAACCTCGATCAACGGCTCCCCCCAAGGACAGATGCGCCCACGTCTCCAACCGCGCGCCCAGCAGGATCAAGAGAAGAATCAAACAGGTCAAGGCGGTGATCGGCGCCGCGATCAGCCATATGGTGCTCAGGTCGTCGAGCAGGGGAAGGGCTTCGGCCAGCATGCCACCCCACGTCGGAAACGACGGGTCGGTCAGGCCAAGGAACGCCAGGCCGGCGGCATGCATGATCGCCTGACGCGTCTCCTGGACGCCCAGGGCAATCAGCACGGGCATCACGCGGGGGGCCACATGACGCCGCAGCAGGTACAGCGGACCGCCGCCGAAAGCGCGGGCGAAGGCGAAGCTGTCCCGCCGAATCTCCCGCCTGACCAGGGCAACGATGACACGCACGGTGAACGGCCACGACACGGCCGCCAACAACAGCGCCAGAACAACCGGCCCGGGCCGCACATAACTGGCGACCAGCATCGCCACCACGACCGACGGCAAGGCCGACAGGATATCGCAGGCCCGCATCATGATGTGGCCCAGCGTGGCGGGCGCCAGGACCACCAGGAACCCATAAAGGGTGCCGATGATCAACGTGAGCAGCCCGGCCACGACACCGATTGACAGGGTTCCCGGCGCCGCCACGAAGACACGGATGAGATTGTCTTGCCCCAACTGGTTGGTGCCCAGCCAGTGTTGCGGGGACGGCGGGCTGAGAGGACCGCCGGCCATGGCCACATCCGACGGCGGCGACACCAGCCCCCAGGCCACCGTCACCGCGACGAGGGCAATCACCACGCCGACGGCATATTGGGCCGAGACGGACATGTCTATCCCCTCGCCGTCAGGCGGAGGATGAGTATGTCGGCCACAAGATTGATGGTCAGAATGATGGTCCCCACGGCCAGAAGAGCGCCCTGCACCAGCGGATAGTCACGGCCGAAGATGCCATCGAAGATCAGCAGGCCGATCCCCGGGTAGGAAAACACCGTTTCGACGAACACCGCGCCGGAGATCATGTGGGTCATCATGGCCGCTGTCTGGGCCACCACGGCCGCCATGGCGTTCGGCGCCACATAGGTCCCACGCAAGCGGACTCCCGAGATGCCCTTGGCGCGCGCGACCGTCAGGAACGGTCGGGACAGGATGGTAATGGTTGACGCGCGCGCGAAATATAAAATCTTGGTGACTTCATGCAAGACAAGCACGGTCAGGGGGGCCAGCGCGTGAAACGCGATGTCGACCAGCCCGTCCAGTCCCCGGGCGCTGGAAAAGGGGGTCATACCGCCGGCGGCCGGCAGCACATCGAGACCGATGACGAACACAAACAGCAGCAGAAGGGCCTTCACGAACGGAGGAATGCTGTCGAGCAGCGCCAGCACGGCCAACAGCCAACGCCCGCTCCGCCGCCCATGACGCAGGCCGGCCTCGACCCCCGCCATCGTGCCCATGACAAACGACAGGCCCGTGGCGGTCAGCACCAGGAGAACGGTCCATGGCAGAACCGCCAGAATCATGTCGAGCACCGGCATCCCGTAGCGGGTGGACAGCCCCAGATCACCCCGCAAGAGATGGTGGAGATAGCGCAAGAACTGGTCCAGGAGGCTCCCGTCAAGGCCGTAGAGGCTGAGCAGCCGAGACCGTGCCTCGGTGCTCAGCCCCGCCACGGACGCGTCACCATACAGGACATCCAAAGGATCCCCTGGCAGGGCATGAACGGCCAGGAAGCTCAGAATGACCAGAATGGTCAGGGCAATGAGGTACTCAAGGATCCGCGATCCAACCTGACAAAGACCTTGGCACGACCGGCGGGATGACCGCGCGGCCGTGCCTTCGGCATCCAACCTCACCTCAGAAACGCCCTTTTATTGAAGACCAATGGAATACCAAATGCCAAGCCGCGTGGCGTGAAGAACAAATTAACGTCCTCACGCATGGCGACCGTGCGCCGTTCGGACAGCATGTTGAAGGACGGGAGCGCCTGGGCATACAACTCGCCCGCCCTGTCCAGCATGGCCGCGCGCCGCTCGGGATCGGTCTCCCAGACCTGCTCGGTCAGCAAGGCCGTGAGTTCAGGATCGGCGGTGTAGTGATCGCTATCCGTGCGATTACCGATGATTCCGTGGCGGAAAATGTCCGGATCACCCAAGACGCTGTAAGTGGTCAGGGCCAGGTCGTAGTCGCCGCGCTTCAGGGCGGCGTCCACCCCACCCCGGTCGAACAGCAACACGGAGGTCTTGATGCCGCCGTCTTGCAACTGTGCCGCAATCATCCGGGCCAGCGCATCAAAACGCTTCATGGCCACCAGTTTCAGCGCGACATCCTGGCCGGATGCATCGTCCCACTGGCCCCCGTCATCCTGGCGCCAGCCCCCCTCCGTCAGCAAGCCGGTGGCGGCGGCGGGATCGTAAGGGTAGAGATCGTCATCGGATGAAGTCAGAATCGACAAACCGCGTGGATCCCACAGGTCGGCCTGGCCCAAATACACGGTCTCGATCAGACGACGCCGATTCACGAGATGAGCGACACCGTGGCGAACCCGTGGGTCGGCGAGGACATCCTTGGCATGGTTGAACTTCAACCGGACCGGGTGGCTCATCTGATAGGTCAGTGTCTTCAGCCCGGCGGCGTTGAGAGTCTCGGTCCGTTCTCCTCGAACCGAAGAGATCACATCGACCTCGCCTTTCTCAAGCGCGGCGAGAGCGGCGGCGGGCGCCATCTTGATGAACGCGAGTTCCCCGACGGCCGGCGCCCCCAGGTGATAGTCCGCGTTCGCCTCGAACAGATAACGCCCCTGAACGGGATCATAGACCTTAAGCGTGAAGGGTCCGGACCCAGTGAACGCCTCGGGGTCGCTGAACCGCCGGGGATTGTCGACATCCGAGAAGACATGACGCGGCAGGATCGGCATGCTGCCGGCGACGTTGGCCAGGAACGGCACGAACGGACGGTCCAGGTCGAAGCGCACCTCCCGCTCGCCGATGGCGACAACGGCGCGGATCACCGAGACGTCGACCGAATAGTAGGGATTCGACCGAAGATAGTCGAACGTAAAGACGACGTCCTCGGCCGTCACCGGCCGCCCGTCGTGCCATCTGGCGTCGGCGTCGACCGTGAACGTAAACTGGGTTCCCTCCCCCTCCTCCCGCCAGGACTCGGCAAGGCTGGGAACCAGCGCCCCACTCTCGTCCTTCCACAACAATGTATCGAACACAAACGACGTCAGGACGTATCCCGGGCCACGGCGATCGTGCAAATAGGGAGACGGCGCCCCCCAGTTCCCCCGGCCATCGGCGATCACGAGTCGCGGCCCAGGGAGCGTTTCCGAAACGGCGGGCACGACGGGAAAGAGTTGTAACGCCACCACGATCGATGCGACAGCAAGCCACCGACACACAAATTTCTCGTGTGCACAAAATACATACTCTGCCATAACGTTAAACCTGGACATGCGAACCGTCCCGATCCTATGTTGCTGAAAGCAAATAATACTCATTCTTAGAGTATGGGTATCGCGTCAACATGCCAAAACGCGTCGAGAATCAGCCGCCGGACCACATGCCGGATATGGACAGGCTCGCGATGATTGAACGCGCCGACTGCCCGATCCTGCTGCTGCCGAGCCGCTTGCCCAAGGGGCTTCGCGGAACGCCCCATCACCATAGGCGCGGCCAACTCATTTATCCCCTTCAGGGGCGCTTCCGCGTGCACGCCGAACGGCAGATTTGGGCGGGCTCGCCACAACAGGCCATGTGGATTCCCCCGGGCACCGTCCACGCGGTCGAGGCCCTGGATGACCTGGACGTGCACAACGTCTATGTGCGGACAGAAGACATCGACGGGTTGCCTGGGTCGTGCAAGGTCCTGAACGTTTCCCCGCTTCTCCGGGAGCTTCTTGCCTTTGGATTGACCATTTCCGGTTCCTATCAGGAAGTCGCCGAGCACATGCGGATCATGCTGGCGATCACGGATCAGATCCGCCTGGCCGAGGACTTGACGAACATCCACGTGCCCACGTCCGACGATCGCCGGCTCCGGCCCATTCTGTCGTTCATGATGGCGCACCCCGACGATAACCGAAGCCTGGAGGACTGGGCGGAGTTCACCCATTCCAGCACGCGAACGCTGGCCCGGCTGTTCCTCCAGGAAACCGGCCTGACCTTCCGGCAATGGCGCCAGCGTCTGCGGATCATGGAGGCGCTCACCCGGCTGGGCGACGGCCAATCCGTTCTGACCGTGTCCATGGACCTGGGATATGCGAGCCAGAGCGCCTTCACGACCATGTTTCGAAAGACCGTTGGCCGGCTGCCCTCTGAGTTCTGTCCCCGGACCAAACTCAACGAGTTCCCAAAGGATCGGGACAAGGAGCCTGAGCGGCCCCGCCCATAGAGCATGATGAATGTTCTGGACTCAACCCCTATGCTCTCGGAGTCATATAGTCAAGCAAATCGTCGTCGCGATCCGGTTCGGGTCGTTCAGGATTTGCTCTAAGCTGGCCGCCATGGACATTCATCACCTGAGGACCATTGTCACCATCGCGCGCGCCGGCAGCATCGCCCGGGCGGCGGAGCGACTCGCGCTGTCCCAGCCAACCCTGAGCGGCCATGTTCGGACCCTAGAGGACTCGTTCGGCTTCAGCCTGTTCGAGCGCCAGGCGCGCGGGATGGTCCCCACCGAGGCCGGTCAGCGGCTTCTGCGTCATGCCGAAGCCCTGCTCGCGGCCCGCGACGATCTTCTCAACGAGGCCGCCACGATCGGCAAGCAGGTGCGGGGACACGTGACCCTGGGCGTGCCCCCGACCATGGGTGCCCTGCGCCTCGACCGGCTGCTGGACGGTCTCGCCGACCGCCACCCCGGCGTTTCCCTCACGTTTCGGACGGCGCTCTCGGCCCAGATTCTGGACGACGTCGCCGAAGGCCGCCTGGACGGCGGCTACGTGATCGTGGCCCGCGCGCCGGACCCGCCAGACCTGACCCTGGTGGCCCTCAAGCGCCTGCGGGTCTGCGCCGTCGCTCCCGCCCAGTGGGCGGATCGGATGCAGGGGACAGAGCCTCTCGCCGACCTTCCCTGGGTGCTGCCGGTACCGGGGACCCTGTGCCATCACGTCGCGGAAAAGGTCCTGGCGCTTCACCAGATTCATCCCCGGCACGTGGTCTGCACCGCCAACGAGATCGTCGCCCGGGATCTGATCAAAAAAGGTGTGGGCCTCGGCTTCGTACATGAGGAGTCCCCCGCGCCCGCCGCGTCCCATGATGGCCTCCTGAGGCTGGACGGATACTGTGGCGATGCCTGCCTAAGCTTCGCCTACGCGCCCGGGCGCGACACCGCGTCACGTCTCGCCGCCGTCGCGGCCATGGTGCGCGCCACCTGGGACCGCCTGGAGTCCTGACGAGACCTCGGGCTTTTCGAAGGCGCCCCCGGGAATCACGAATTGTTCCCTATCGGCGGGTCCCCGATAGTGGCCTCCCACGTCGTTACCCTGTTCTGGGAGACCGTCACCCATGGCCGCCGATCCCCGATCCCCCGCCGAACCGGCCGGACGCGCCTTCCCCCTGCGCGCCGGATTGCCGCCGCGCCATGTGCTGGCCCTTGGCGCGATCATCGTGGCCAGCGCCCTGATCGTCTGGAGCCCGATCGACGGCAGTGCCTTCAAGGCCGCGGTCGCCATCGTGCTGGCCATCGGCCTGTGGGCAACGGGGTGGCTGCCCGAGTGGCTGACCGCCCTAGTGTTCTTCACCGTGTGCATGGTCGGCGGGGTCGCGCCGGCGTCGGACGTGCTGGGCGGGTTCACCTCGTCCGCCACGTGGTTGATCCTGTCCGGAGTCGTGATCGGCGCCGCCATTCGCCACACGGGACTGGGAGACCGCCTCGCCGAACGGCTCGCGCCGCTTGTCGAAGGGCCCTACAGCCGGACCATCATCCTGGTTGTCCTGTTCGGGGTGGCCATGATGTTCGTGATGCCCTCGGCCATGGGCCGGGTGGTCTTGATGGTGCCGATCTTGCAGGCCCTGACGGCGCGTCTCGGCTACGCGGAGGGCAGCAAGGGGTCCGTGGGAATCCTTCTGGCCGGCGTGCTGGGCACCTACATGCCGGCCTTCGCGGTCCTGCCGGCGAACGTGCCGAACAACGTGCTTGTCGGCACCGTGGAAACGATGCTGGGCGACGTGCCGGCCTATGGCGATTATCTGTTGCTTCACTTCCCGGTGCTCGGGGCGCTCAAGATCCTTATGATCATCGCCTTGTTGATCCCGCTGTATCGGGACAAGCCAACCCGGACACGGGACGAGACATCGCTTGACCGCCATCCGATCACCCCCGGCGAACGGCATCTGACCCTGTTGCTGCTGGCCGCGGTGGCGCTATGGATGAGCGACTCGTGGCATGGCATCTCCGCCGCCTGGATCGGCATGCTGGTCGCGCTGTGGTGCCTGTTTCCCGGCAGCGGGATGCTCGCCCCGAAGCCCTTCCGCTCCCTGGGCCTGGAGCCCGTCTTCTATGTCGCGGGCATCGTGGGCATGGGCGTGGTGGCCGACCAGAGCGGCCTGGGAACGCTGATCGCGCGCTGGGCTCTCGACGCCTTGCCGGTGGCGTCGGACACGCCCGCCCAGACCTTCGGCCTTCTGTCCGGCTTGTCCGCGCTGGTCGGGCTGGTGGTCACCCTGCCCGGGGTTCCCGCCGTCATGACGCCGCTGGTGTCGCCCTTGTCCGAGGCGAGCGGATGGCTCCCCGCCACCGTCGCCATGACTCAGGTCCTGGGCTTCTCGACGGTCTTGCTGCCCTACCAGGCGCCCCCCCTGGTCGTCGCCATGCAGACTAGCGCCCTGCCGCTCAAGGATGTGGTGCGCATGTGCCTGATCACCGCGCTGATCACGATCGTCCTTCTGTGGCCGCTTGACTATCTGTGGTGGCGGGCCCTGGGGGTGATCGGCTGACACGGCCGGCCGTCGCCAGAAGATCAGTTGATCATCACGATGCCGCCCTTGACGGTGAGCATGCCCGAGCCTTCCACCGTGGTCATGGGGGCCTTCAGGGTGGCGGTACCGGTGCCTTCAATGGAAACCATGGTGCCCTTGATGGTCACCCCGGTCTGGTCGATCTTGACGCTGTTGGCGCCCACCTTCAGTTCAATGGACTGCATGGCCTCCAGGGTGATCTTGCCCAGCGAGCACTTGGTGGTGTGGTTGCCCTGGTTCAGCGTGTTCGTCTGATTCCCCTGGCTCAGGGTGGTGGTCTGGTTGCCCTGGGAGAGGGTGGTGGACTGATTGCCCTTGCTGATGGTCACCGACCGGTTGCCCTGGGAGACCGTGGTGGACTGATTGCCCTTGCCGACGGTCACCGACTGGTTGCCCTCGGATACCGCGATCGTCTGGTTGCCCTTGGCAATCGTGATGCTTTCGTTGCCCTCGCTGACCGTGCGCGTGCGGTTGTTCTTCACCGTCTCGGTCTGGTCGTTCTCCACCGTCAGGGTATCGTCGTTCTCGACGAAGCGGGTGAAGTCCTTCTGGGCGTGAAAATAGACCTCCTCGCTGCCCTTCTTATCCTCGAAGCGCAACTCGTTGAAGTCGGCGGTGCCGCCCTTGGCGCTGCTGCGGGTCTTGATGCCGCTTTGCGTCTTGTTGGCGGGCAGGGTGTAGGGCGGCATGGTCTCGGCGTTGTAGACGCACCCCGTCACAAGCGGCCGATCCGGGTCACCCTCCAGGAACTCGACCACCACCTCCATGCCGACCCTCGGGATGAAGACACTGCCCCACTGGCGCCCGGCCCACATCTGCGCCACCCGGATCCAGCACGACGAGGTGTCGTCGGACTTGCCCAGGCGGTCCCAATGAAACTGGCACTTGATGCGGCCGTATTTGTCGGTGTGGATCTCCTCCCCGGACGGCCCCACCACCATGGCCGTCTGCGGGCCGCGCACCACCGCCTTGGGCGTTTCGCGAGCCGGGCGGAAGGACACGGTGGCCGGCAGGCAGGTGAACGCATTGCCGTAAGACGATCCACCACCGCCGGCGAAATGGCTGTCATCGCTGGCCTCGTGGCGCACGCTCACCAGCACGTGCTCCGTGTCGGCGACGGACGGCAGGGGATGTTCTTTCAGGGTGAAGGTCTGACCGGGCGAGAACATGCGATAGGCGCCGGTCCCCTCGGCCACCTGATAGTCGGCCTCCTCGGCTTCCATGCGAACGCGGGCCAGGGCGGTACCGCGATCCTTCTTCACGTACCGGCCCGGGTACTCGTAATGCTCCCACGTCTTGAAATCGGCGGGCGAGAGCACGGTACTCGTCTCGGCCTTCAGATCGGTGGATGGCGCCTCGAAATCGTAGTCGTCGTGCACGACCTTGCCGGTCCGGAAGCGGGCCCCGCCCGACCACGCGAACACACCGTCCGCGTGACCGTGGCCGCCCGACCGATAATAGGCCTCGGCGTCCTCGCAAGGCACGTAGGCGCTGGCCGCATCGCCCAGCACCATGGTGTGTTTCCCGTCCTCGTGGCGGAAGGTGTAGAAGATTCCCTCCTCCTCCAGCAGGCGGGAGACGAAGGCGAAATCGGTCTCGTTATACTGAACGCAATAGTCCCGCTGCGCCGGCTGACTGGTCACCCCGGACGTTTCCAGGGCGGTGACACCGCCCTCGGCCAGCACGGCCTTGACGATGTCCAGCGCCGACTGGGTCTGGAAAATGCGGCAGTCGCTCGTCTTGGTCAGCAACCAGACGGTTGGCACGAGCGTCAGGCGATAGGCGCGGTACCCGCGGCCGGACGGCGGCCCGCCGGCCATGGACTTCACAACGCCGTTGAACGGACGCGGGTCCAGGTCTTGCCCCCGGCGCACCCGCACGGTAACCGCCTTGCCCAGGATGGTGGCAGGGTCGATGGCGTCATCCGACGACAGCACGTCCACCGTGAACTCAAACAAGCAGGACAGCCGTTCCTCTCCCACCAGGCGGGTGGGGATGAGGGCATCCGCCCCCAAGGGGCTGTCCATGGTGAGCCAGCGGCCGTCCTGGCTCAGGACCAC